>CAJPTP010000061.1 GCA_905373555.1 uncultured Francisella sp.
AGAGAAGGAAGAGTAAGAAAAACGGATGATTGTAAATGAAAAATTAAAGCATTGCAAAGAAAGCAAACAAAAACAACGGCCCCGGCGCAACGAAAGAGAATGCAAAAAAGCCAATCAAAGCCAAGCCGGATCCGGCTTGGGGCCGTTTCGGCGCCGAGCCGGCGTCGGCTAAGGGAACCGCGCCCGAAATAAGAAACGAGGTCGGAGCGCCCAAGCCGGCCTCGTCGACATGAAGCGGCCGACGCCGAGGCGAAACGATTAGTGTAACAAAAAATCGCAAGCTTGGCTCAACGATCGGCGGAATATGACATCCATTGCGCCTCTTTCGTTGCAAACCGCAACGATCGCGATCCGCTTTCGGGCGAGGCCGGGGCGGCGCAAGCGAAACTCCGTCAAAGGCCGCGCCGACCCGCAGGTCACGGCGCGCCGAGCCCAAACGCGCCGCCCAACTCGATCCCAATCGATCCCAATCGATCAAAACAAGCCCCGCCCCTGCCTTCAATCCTCGACGGGCGGCTCCTTGGACACCTTGTCGATCAACGCTTCGATGCGCATGCCGCGCTCCACCGATTCGTCGTAGACAAAGACGAGCTCCGGGGTCTTGAAGATGCTCAACCGGGCGGCCAAAGCCGAGCGCAAGAAACCCTTCGCCCGCTCCAGCGCCTGTTGGATGCCTTCCCTTTGCCCCTCTTCGGCCAGCGCGGTGTAGTACACCTTGGCCCGCGAGTAGTCTCGCGCCACCTCGACGCCCGTGACGGTGACGCCGAAGCAGCGCGGGTCTTTGACCCCGTCTTGAATCAGCGTCGCCAACTCGCGATGCATCTGCTGCGCCACCCGATCAATGCGCGCGAACGATTTTTTGGCGTGTCTCATTGTCGTCTTCCCCGCCCAAACGGCGACTCGGCGCAGCCGGATCGCCGCAAAACAAACCGCCGCGGCAAGCGGCGGTTCGTCTCGATTGCCAACCGATCTTGCGAAGCCTCACTCCAGCGTGCGGGCCACCTCGATGATCCGGTACGCCTCGATCTGGTCGCCTTCCTTGATGTCGTTGTAATTCTTGATCATCAAGCCGCACTCAAAGCCCTGCTTGACTTCCTTGGCGTCGTCCTTGAAGCGCTTGAGCGAAGACAGAACGCCGTCGTAAACGATGACGCTGTTGCGCAGCAAACGCACGCGCGAATCGCGCTTGATCGAGCCGTCGATCACCATGCAGCCCGCGATGTTGCCGAGCTTCGACACGGAAATGACCTTGCGAATCTCGGCCATGCCGGTGATCTCCTCCTTCTCTTCGGGAGCCAGCATGCCCGTCATCGCCGCCTTCACGTCGTCGATGGCGTCGTAAATGATCGTGTAGTAGTGAATGCGCACGCCCTCGCGCTCGGCGAGCTTTCTGGCCGTGCTTTCGGCCCGGACGTTGAAGGCGATGATCCCGGCGCGCGAAGCCAAGGCCAAGTTCACGTCGGACTCCGAGACGCCGCCCACGGCGCTGTGGATCACATGCACCTTCACGTCGTTGTTGGACAGTTTTTGCAAGCTGCCCTCCAGCGCCTCGTAAGAGCCCTGGACGTCGGACTTGATGATCAGGTTCAGCGTCTGGGCGCCGTCTTGCTCGGAGAACAGATCGTCGATCGACGCGGCGCGGTTCTTCGCCAAGCGCACGTCGCGGAACTTGCCTTGGCGGAACAGCGCCAGCTCTCTGGCCTTCTTTTCGTCCAGCAGCACGAAGGCGTCGTCGCCCGCGTTGGGCACATCCGACAAGCCCAAGATCTCCACCGGCACCGAGGGCCCGGCCTCCTTCACTTCCTTGCCGTCCTCGTCGTACAAGGCCCTGACCTTGCCGCAGGCGACGCCCGCGAGCAAAGTGTCGCCCTTGCGCAGGGTGCCGCGCTGCACCAGCAGCGTCGCGACGGGGCCGCGGCCGCGGTCGAGGCGCGACTCGACGATGACGCCCTTGGCGGGCATGTCCACGGGCGCCTTGAGCTCGAGCACCTCGGCCTCCAGCGCGACTTTTTCCAGCAAAACGTCGACGTTTGTGCCTTTTTTCGCGGAAATGTCCACAAACTGGTTCTGCCCGCCCCATTCCTCGGGGATGACGCCGTGCTTGGACAGCTCTTGGCGAATGCGCTCGGGGTTGGCCGTGTCCTTGTCGATCTTGTTGACCGCGACCACGATGGGCACCTTCGCCGCCTTGGCGTGGTTGATGGCCTCAACCGTCTGCGGCATCACGCCGTCGTCCGCCGCCACCACCAAAATCACGATGTCGGTCGCCTGGGCGCCGCGGGCGCGCATGGCCGTGAAGGCCTCATGCCCCGGGGTGTCCAAGAAGGTGATCGGCCCGCGCTGAGTTTGAACGCAATAGGCGCCGATGTGCTGGGTGATGCCGCCCGCCTCGCCCTGAACGACGCGGGTTCTGCGAATGTAGTCCAGCAGCGAGGTTTTGCCGTGGTCGACGTGACCCATGACCGTCACCACGGGCGGCCGCGGGAGGCTCGGGACGTCGGCGTACTGCTCGGCCGCGCCCTCCAAGTAAGACTCGGGGTCGTCCGGCTTGGCCGCCACGGCGTTGTGCCCCATCTCCTCGACCACGATGATGGCCGTCTCTTGATCCAAGGTTTGGTTGATGGTGACCATCATGCCCAGATTCATCAGGGTCTTGACCACCTCAACCGCGCGCACGGCCATGCGCTTGGCCAAATCCGTGACCGAAATGCTTTCGGGCACCACCACGTCGCGCACGATCGGCTCGGTGGGCGCATGGAAGGCGTGCTTGTTCTCTTCCTTGGCATGCCCCTTGCGGCCGCCCGACTTCTTGCGCCAGCGGGCGTCGTCGTCCAAAGCGGCGCCCGGCTTGCGGCCGCGGGATTTGCCCTTGCCTTTGCCCTTGCCTTTGCCCTCGTCGTCGTAAAATCCCGCGCCGCCCGCCGCGGCTTTGCCTTTGCCGGCCTTGCCTTTGGCGTCAGGCCGGGAGAATCCGGCCCTCGAGGCGCCTTCGTCGGACGACTCCTCGCTCTTGGGGCCGATGCGCTCGCCCGTCTTGGGATCCAAGCCCGCGGCGCGGCGCTCCTCCTCCAATTTTTCCTGCGCGAGTTTTTGCTGCTTGTACTCCTCGCGCTTGCGGGCCATGATTTCCTTCTCGCGCTTGATCGCCTCGTTTTGGCGCCGGCGCGCCTCGTCGCGCTTGCGCTCGGCTTCGCGCTCGGCCTGCTCTTCCTTGCTGATGATGTCCTCGGGGGAGATGACGGGCGCCGCGGGCGCGCCCGCCTCGCTTGTCTTGGCGGCGCCGATTTTGTCCAAGGCGGCCTTGCCTCTTGGGCGCGCGCGCCCGCGCGGCTTCGCTCCGGCCTCAGCCTTCTTTTCGCCCGCCTTGGCCCCGCGGGCGGCGACGGCCGCCTTGGCCGAAGCCTCGGCCGGGGCGGCTTTTTCGGCCGCGTCGGGCGCGGCCGCTTGACCCTCGGATGGCGTCTCGGCGCCCCGGCCCTCCGCCTTGGCCGATTCCTTTTCCTGGGCGGCCGCCATGGCGCGAATCTCCGCCGCGCGCGAGGTCGGGGCGCTGCTGGTTTTGACGGGCGAGCGCAAATCATCCAAGCTCACCTTGCCGCCCACGCGCAGCTTGCGCCCGCGGGCGGGCTTCTCGGCGCCTCGAGCCTCGGATCCGGGCCCCCGGGATTCGGGCGCGCCGTCGTCCAAGGCGGGCGCATCGGACTCCGGCTCGACGTCGGAGCCCGCGGCTTCGTCGGCGCCAGCGGCTTCGGCGGCGCCCGCAGCAGCGGCGGCTGCGGCGGCCGCGCCGTCTTCCAAGGCGCCGCTCTTGGCCAAGGCGTCGGCCGAAACCTTTGAACCCGGCCGAACCTGCGCCGACGCCGACGCTTCGCTCGCGCGGGCGGTGCGCTCGGCGCCCGCTTCGGCTGCGGGCGCGGCGGCGGAGGTCTCGGCGATCTTGGCGGCCGCCAAGGCGGCCTCGCTCGAATCGGCGGGGGCGGCCTTCGCCCGCGCCTCGGGAGCCGAGCCCAACTTTCCGACCCCGCCCTTGGCGCGCAGCGCCTCGGCCTCGGCTTGGGCTTTTTTGTTCAGCTCTTTGTAATCGACCACTCTTTTCTTGCGGGTGAAGACCTTGACGCCGCTGCTTAGCGTTTTGTTCGCGTCGCGCTTGAAACCGGAGTGCGATTGTTCGTTTTCGTTCTTGCCCAGCTCAGACATTTTCACCTCCCTCGCCCTCGTCGGCCCAGTGCGAGCGCGCCTCCATGATGGCGTCGCGCGCCCGTTGCGCGTCGCAGCCCGTGATCTCAACCAACTCATCCGCGGCCAAGTCGGCCAAGTCATCCACCGTCAACACGCCTTGCTCCGCCAGCTTCAGCAGCGACGGGTCGTCGGCTCCCCACAGCTCCTTCAAGTCGTCCGAAACGGTCTTGAGCAGCTCCAGCTCCAACACGCGCGTTTGCAGCACCTTCTCGCGCGCCTTGACGCGCAGCTCCGCGATCACGTCGTCGTCGAACTCGGGGATCGAGAGAAACTCGCTCTCGTCGCAAAAGGCGATCTCCTCGAGGCTCACGAAGCCCTCGCGCACCAACGTCGAGGCGATCTCGTCGTCGACGTTCAGCTCGCGGGCGAACGTCTCGCGCAGCATGTCGAACTCTTCTTGGTGCCTGCGGCTCACGTCCTCGTTGGTGAGGATGTTGATGTCCCATCCCGTGAGCTGCTTGGCCAAATTCACGTTTTGCCCGTTGCGGCCGATGGCCTTGGGCAATTCCTCCGCGTCGACCTCAACCTCGACCTTGCGCTCTTCCTCGTCGAGGTAGATGCCCGTGATGGTCGCGGGCGAAAGGGCGTTGACGATGAACTGCGAGATGTCGGGCGACCACAGCACCACGTCGATGCGCTCCCCGCCCAAATGGCGCATGACTTGGCGAATGCGGGTGCCGCGCTGGCCGATCAGCGTGCCTTGCGGGTCGATGCGGGCGTCGCCCGCGGAAACGGCGACTTTGGAGCGGAAGCCGGGGTCGCGGGCGATGGCCATGACTTTGACCTTGCCCTCCTCGACCTCGGGGATCTCCAGCTCGATCACCTTTTTCAAAAACTCATTGGCGCGGCGCGTGAGGCGCACCACGGTGCGCGTGCCCACGGTCTCGATCTTGTCGAACAGCGCCGTGATGGGGGAGCCGACGGCGAAACTGTCCGTGGGCAGCGTCTCGCGCCACGGGATGACCGCCTCCATGCGCCCGACCTCGACCACCACCTGCTTGCGGTTGTCGATGCGCTTGACCGTGCCCTTGATCAGGGTTTCGCCCGTGGCCAAGAACTCCTCGACGTGCATCTTCTTCTCGGCGTCGCGGATGCGCTGCATGATGTATTGCTTGGCCGTCTGCGCCCCGATGCGGTTGAAGGCGACGCCGGGCATCGGCTCCAGCTGATAATCGCCGACCTGCAGCTCGCTGTCGGGATCCTCCTCTTGGATCTGCTCGATGGTTTTTTCCAAATCGGGGTAGGTGTAATCCTCATCCTGCACAACGGCCCAGCGCCGGAAGGTCTCGTAGTCTCCCGTCGCGCGGTCGATGTTCACTTGCACGTCGATGTCCTCGGGCCGCTTGGCGCCCTCTTCGAGGGGGCTGTTGAGCAAGGTTTTTTTGGTCGCCCCGGCCAAGGCGTACTCCAAGGCTTCGAACACGACGTCCTCGCCCACGTTCTTCTCGTTGGCCAACGCGGTGACCAAATCCAATAACTCGCGACTCATGCGAACTCTCCAACTTTTTTTTGGCTCGGCCTCGGCCGACGCCTCCCGGCGCGCGGCGATCTGTTTCCGCGGCCCAACCCGCAGGGCGCAGGGCGCCGCCAAGAGGGCCGCTTGGGCCCAAGCTCGGCTAGCGCCCGAATCCTTGCACTTCGGCTCGGCGCTTGGCGCCTTGTCAAACGTCCGGCCGCAGGCGCGCCCGGCGCACGTTCGCGATCTCGATTTCGATCACGCTGTCTGCCGCATCCGGCGCGGCTCCCCGCGCCGCCTCCGGCGCGGCTTGGGCGGCCGGAGCCGCGGCGGCGCGCGAATCCCCGCGCTCGCCCGCCCGTTTTTTGGCGTTGCTCTTGCGGCTTTGGGGCCGGGGCCCGCCGCCCGGGTCCTTTTGCGGATCCGGCCGCAGCGCAAAGCGCCCCGAGCCCGGGACGCATCCCACGATCACGCCCTCAAACCGCGTCCGGCCCCCGACGGGGCGCAGCAGCTTGACTTTCACGGGGGATCCGACGAAGCGGGCGAAGTGCGCTTCCGTCTTCAAAACCCGATCCAACCCCGGGCTCGAGACCTCCAAATAGGCGTAATCGACGTCTTCGACGGCCAAGGCGTTGGAGAGCTGGTCGCTCGCCGCCTCGCAATCGTCCAAGCCGATTCCGCCCGCCCCTCGGTCCAGCCTGTCGATGAAAACCCGCAGCGCCTTGCTTTGCGCCGAGAGCTCGAAATCGACGAGCTCATAGCCCAGCGGCCTCAAATTGTTTTCGATCAGCGTTTGCAAATCGCCCATGGCCCCTCCGC
>CAJPTP010000062.1 GCA_905373555.1 uncultured Francisella sp.
GGCGCGGGCGCGGGCGCCGAGGCCGGGGCCGGACGCCGCGCGGGCGCAGAAGCGGGCGCTTGACGCCTGCCATGGGGAACCGCCCCCGCCCGGGATCCCGGCGCCCCCGGTCGGGCCGCTTGCTTTTGGAAGCGCGCGTCGCAAGTTTGCCTGGCGCGCAAGCCATACTCAAGGTAGGGGAAATAGCGCGGATCCTCGATCGTCCTTTGGGTCAAGGCGCGGTTGGGGCGCCCGTCGCGGCCCATGGATGATCGGGTGACGGCGTTTTCGTAGTCGATGAGCGTGTCCATGTCCATGCCGTTGGACGGCTCCATGTAAAAGCTCACGAAGCACTTGCAATAGTCTTTGTTGTTGGTGACCGACAGGCAGGACTCGAATTTGCTTTTGATGAACGACGCTTGCTCCACGGGGTTGTGGAAGCGCACCTGAATGGGAAATTTGTACGTCGACTTGCCGACCTTCACGACCAATTCCGTCGGGGCGGCGCCTTTGGCGGCGGGCCGTTGCGCGCCGATCGAGGCGCGGCGCGCGGCCCCGTCGGCCGATCCCGCCCAAGCGGTAAGCGGCGCGGTCGCGCCGATCAAGGCGAAGGCGGCCAAAGCCCAACGCCAAGCCAAGAACCGTTGCATGGGACACTCCCTCTTCCAAGGCGGATGCGGCAAGCCGGGCGCAAGCGGCGCAAAAGGCGGCCAAGGCAACCGGCCGCCGCGACAGGCCCGAAGTCCGAAGTCCGAAGACCGGCGCGGCAAACCGAAACAACGCGCCCTGCGGACGAAAGCGGCCCCGCGCCCCCAAAAAAATTATGCCCCGAAGGCGGGCGGACAACAAAAAGCCGCGACCGGGCGCGGCTTTTTCCGACCTCTCAGGGCTTGGTCCGCCCGGATCCGGGCGCGCCCTTGGGGGGGGATTATTTCTTGGCCTTGCTCTCGCGCAGGCGGCGAATCTCCTCCAAGCTCATCGGCTCGGAGCCGCCGCGGCGCGCCGCCTTTTGGGCCAACTCAGGCGCCGAATCGACGGCGCCGGCCGATCGGGCGGGCGCTTTGTCGGGCCCGGGGCCCGTCGGGGCGTCGATCCGGGCTTCGGCCCCCGCGCGGGCGCCGGATGCGTCCGATTTGGCCGGGGCCAAGCTCAAATCCGTCGCGGGGTCGTATTCGACGGGGGCGAAGCTCACGCCCTCGCCCGTCTCGGCGGAACGCAGATCCGTCACCTGCGAGCGGGGAATGGCGACGTCGAAGGACTCGCCGTTGAAGCGCGCCTTGAAGGTGACCCAGTAGTCGTTGATCTCCAACTGAGCCGCCGCCCCCGGGGACACGTTGAGCGTGATTTGCGGCTGCTTCATCAAATATTCCGGCAGCGAGACGTGCTCGTTGACCATGGCCGCGAGATACGGCGTGCTTCCGGTGTCGACGCACCAGTTGTACGCGGCCACCAGCAGGTAGGTCTCCAACGCGTTGCAGTATTCCCCGCCCAGTTCTCCGTTCATGCGCGCCCATCCTCAAAAAACAAACCGCTTGGCTTGCCAAGTATAGCGCCGAGCGCAAAGATCTTGCCCGGGGCGACGCCCGCCCCCAAGCGGCGCCCCGACCCAAGCCCAAGCCGCCCGGGAAAGCGGCGGCCCGCCCCGATCCGGCCTCGGGATCGGCGATCCCAAGCCAAGCCGCGGCGCCTTAGTTGCGCATCGCCTTTTCCGACGCCGTGAGCGACTGGATGAAGGACTCGCGCTGGAACAGGCTTTCGCCGTACTTCAAAATGGGGGCCGCCTCTTTGGTCTTGTCGAGGTTGATCTTGTAGTGCTGCAGACGCCACAACAGCGTCGCGAACACGACGTCGACCAAGGAAAACTCCTCGCCCAGAACGAATTTGCGCGACTTGAACACGGGCGCGTACGACAGCAGCGCCTTGGTGATGCGCTCGACCGCGTACTTCTTGTTCTCCGCCGCGCGCGCATCCGCCCCGTGCTCCGCGCTTTCCAGCACCCGGACGTAGCGAAACAGCTCGCGCTCGAGGCGGAAGAGGATCAGCCGCCCTTGGGCGCGCATGGCGGGCTCCGCCGGCATCAGCTGCGGATGGGGGAAACGCTCGTCGATGTACTCGTTGATGATGTTGGACTCGAACAAAACCAAGTCCCGATCGACCAGCACGGGCACTTGGTTGTAGGGATTCAGCTGCCTCAAGCCCTCCGGCTTGTTGTACACGTCGACGTCTTGAATGTCGAACTCCATGCCCTTCTCGAACAACACGATGCGGCAGCGGTGGCTGAAGGGGCATGTGATGCCCGAATACAGTTTCATCATGCGAAAACTCCCGGGTATTTGGCGGGGGCGGGCCAACCCGTCCCCTCGCGCGGCGCCGGCCGGCGCTCCAAAACGCAAGGGAAATGTGGGGGCGAACGCCCTGTTTTAAAGGAGAGCTCAAATTTTGAGTTTTCTCGCAACGCGTTGCCGCCTTGCAAGGAAACCGAAATTCAAGATCGCGCGCGGCAAGCGCGCCCGGGCGGCGCGGCGCGGGCGGCGAAGCGCCTTCGGCTTAGCGGAAAAACCGCATGAGCTCATCCAAGCCGCCCGCGTTGATCACGCAATCGGCGGCGGCGCGGTTCACGGCCTTGCCCTTGAACGACACGCCCACGCCCGCGAGCTTGAGCATCGGAACGTCGTTGGCGCCGTCGCCGACGGCGGCGACCCGATCCATCCCGTAGCCGCCCTCCTTGGCCAAGCGCTCGATCTCGCGGCGCTTTGCGGCGCTGTCGATCACGGGCCCGACGGTTTTGCCCGTGAGCTTGCCCTCGGAGTCGATCTCCAAAACGTTGGCGAGCTCATGGGCCAAGGCAAAGCGTTTTTGCAAACGCCGCGTGAAGTACGTGAAGCCGCCCGAAACCAGCAAAAACTCCACGCCTTGATCGACGCACGCGCGCGCCAAACGGTCAGCGCCCTCGGTCACGCCCAAAACGTCGCGGTACACCCCGCCCAGCGCCGCCTCGGCGTCGAGCCCCTTGAGCAAGGACACGCGCAAGGCCAAAGCCTCCGAAAAGTCCAATTCGCCGTTGAGCGTCCGGCGCGTGATCTGGGCGACCCGGTCTTTGACGCCCGCCGCGGCCGCGATCTCGTCGATGCACTCGACGGTGATGAACGTGGAGTCCATGTCGCTCGCGATCAGGCGCAGGTCGCGAAACGCCATGTCGGGCAAAACGCCGTAGTTGGCGCCCGCGCCGTCGAGAATGCGACGCTCGTCGCCCGTGAGGGCAAAGCCCGCGCTTGGCGCAAAGCGCATCCGAACGAAGGCGTCGGCCGCCGTCGAGCCCAAACACGACAGCTCGCCCGCGCCGAAAAACCGCCCCAGGCCGAGCCGCTCCAAGGCATGGGCGGGATCCTCGAGCGGATCGGCCAAGGCGCTTTTGGGCAAAGAAACGGAGAGCGCCATGCGCTTGTCAGACATGTCCAATCCTCTTGGGCCCAACGCCGCGCGGGCGGCGCGGCGGCCGCGGGCGCAAACGGCGCGGGCGCGGCGCCGCAAAGCCCGCGCGGGCAAAAAATGAAATGAGAAAAACGCCGAGCGGCCGAAAAGCGGCGACCGCCCGGCGCTCGGCGCCGGCTCTCGGCGCTCAGCGCTCGGCGCGACGGGCGCGGGCGCGGGCGATCGGCTCGTAAGCCCAAAAAACGACGTCGGGGTCGTTGGCGGCCAGCGCTTGGGGGTCGCTCAAGATGCGCCGCCACTCCTTGCTTCCGGGCTCGCCTTGGAAAAAACCCAGCAAATGGCGGCACACGTGCCGAGTCTGCGTGCCCTTGCCCGATGCAATGGCCCGGGCGACGTAGGCGCGGATCCGCCCCACCAGCTCGTCGTCGCCGACGGGCGGCTCCGCCGCGCCGAAAAACCTTTGATCGACCTCGCGCAAAAACAGGGGATCTTTGTACGCCTTGCGCCCCACCATCACGCCGTCGAAGTCGCGCAAAAGGCCGTCAATCTCGCCGTAGTCGCCAATTCCGCCGTTGATCACGACGGTGAGGTCGGGCATGTCGCGCTTGAGCCGCGCCGCGGCGTCGCGCCGAAGCGGCGGGATTTCCCGGTTTTCCTTGGGCGAAAGCCCATGCAGCCACGCGTTGCGGGCATGGACGTAAAACACGTCGTTGCCGGACAAGGCATGCACCGTTCCCACGAAGTCGGCCAAAAAAGCGTAACTTTCGTCTTTGTCCAAGCCGACGCGGTTTTTGACGGTGCAAGGCAGCTGCGCGGCGTCTTGGGCGGCTTTGACCATGTCGGCCACCAAATTCGCCTCGCGCATGAGGATGGCGCCGAACGCGCCTTTTTGCACCTTGGGGCTGGGGCAGCCGCAGTTGACGTTGATCTCGTCGTAGCCCGCCGCCTGCGCCGCTTGGGCCGCGATCGCCATCTGCGCGGGGTCGCTGCCGCCGATTTGCAAGGCCAAAGGCCCTTGCTCGTCGCCGCGCGCCAAAAACCGCTCCCGATCGCCGACGGCCAAGGCGCCCAAGGGAACCATCTCGGTGAACAGCAGCGCCTTTCGGGTCATCAGCCGCGCCACGGATCGAAAGTGCCGATCCGTCCACTCCAACATCGGCGCCACGCAAAAGCGCCGGCTTTCGGCCAAGGCGGCCGCGGCCGATCCGGCCGGGGCGCGCTTGGCGCTTTCGCTCGCACCGTTCGCCCGCTCGGCCCTCGGCGTTTCCCGCGCCTGTTGCGCCCTTTGCGCCCGCCGCGTCGCGTTCGCCCCGTTCGCTCCGGTCGCCCCGTTCGTCTCGTTCGTCTCGTTCGTCTCGTTCGCCCCGCCCGGCTCGTTGGCTTCGTTCGCTTCGCCCATCGCGCCCGTTCCTTGCTTGGCTTGGGCGCCGCGCCCATGCCCAAAAACAGGAAAAGCGCGGCAGCGCCGCGCTTTTCTCGGCCAAAGCCTCGGTCAAATCCCCGCGCCCGCTTTGAGCGCCTCGACCTTGTCCGGCCTTTCCCACGTGAACTCCGGCTCCTCGCGGCCGAAATGGCCGTAGGCGGCGGTCTTGCGGTAGATGGGGCGGCGCAGGTCGAGCATCTCGATGATGCCCTTGGGGCGCAGGTCGAAGTTCTCGCGCACCAAGCTCACCAGCTTTTCGTCGCTCAAGGGCGAAGTGCCGAAGCAATCGACCGCGACCGACGTGGGCTCGGCCACGCCGATGGCGTAGGACACCTGCACTTGGCACTGCTTGGCCAAGCCCGCCGCGACGATGTTTTTGGCGACGTAACGGCAGGCGTAGGCGGCCGAGCGGTCGACCTTGGTCGGGTCTTTGCCGGAAAACGCGCCCCCGCCGTGCGGCGCGGCCCCGCCGTAGGTGTCGACGATGATCTTGCGGCCCGTGAGCCCGCAGTCGCCTTGGGGGCCGCCGATGACGAACCGCCCGGTGGGGTTGATCAAAAAGCGCGTTTTTTCGTTGATGAAGCGCGGGGGAATGACGGGCTTGACGATCTCCTCGATCACCGCCTCGCGCAGATCCTTGTACTCGACGTCCGGCGCATGCTGGGTCGAGAGCACCACGGTGTCGACGGATTTGACCTCGCCCGTGTCGGAGTCGTACACGGCCGTGATTTGCGACTTGGCGTCCGGCCGCAGCCAAGGCAGGCGCCCGTCGCGGCGCAGCTGGCTTTGGCGCATCATGAGCCGATGGCAGTAGTGGATGGCGAACGGCATCAGGGCGGGCGTCTCGTTGCAGGCGTAGCCGAACATGATGCCCTGATCGCCCGCGCCTTGGTCTTTGTCCAGGCCCTCGCCCTCGTTGACGCCTTGGGCGATGTCGGGCGACTGCTCGTCGTAGCCCACGAGCACCGCGCAACTGTTGAAGTCGAAGCCCATGTCCGAGCCCGTGTAGCCGATCTCGTGAATGATCTTGCGCGCGACCTTGATGTAGTCGACGCGCGCCTTCGACGTCAGCTCTCCCGCCAACACCACCAGACCCGTGTTGACCAAGGTTTCGGCCGCCACCCGAGCCTGCGGGTCTTGGGCCAAAACCGCGTCCAAAATGCCGTCGGAGATCTGGTCGGCCACTTTGTCGGGATGGCCTTCGGAAACGGACTCAGAGGTAAAAAGGTATTCGCTCATGAAAAAACCCGGGCGGCCAAGCCGCAAGCAAACCGTTGAGCAAGGGGCGCTTAGGCGCAAGCCCGCGCCCGGCCATTAAAAAAGCCCCGGACCTATCGTCGATCAGGGGCCAATCCGACTCTTTCCCGTTGAATTACCGCCGCGTCGCAAGCGCGTCGGTCTCATCGCATTGCCACCTTATGCGGGCCACAGGTTGGCGGAATTCGTCGATTCGCTCTGGATGATCGATTCATTTTGCGCCAAAGGGGAGCCCTTGTCAAACCAAGGGGCCGCAAGGCCGCCTCTCCCCGCCCCGAGCTTGGGCTCCAAGCTCGGCCCGAACGCCCGCGCCATCCGGGCGCGGTTGGGATCTCGGCGCGCAAGCGCGCCTCAACCCGCCCGAGCCC
>CAJPTP010000063.1 GCA_905373555.1 uncultured Francisella sp.
GAGCGGGAGTGGGAAAAGGGCGCCGCTCAAGCCTTGGGCGCGCCGCCCGGTTGGCCCGAACATTGACCCGAATTCGGCCCCCGGGGCTCGAGCCCGCCATCCGAAGCGGCGTCGGCCGCACGCGCAGCGGCGAGCGCATTGTCGGCGGCTTTGTCGGCTTTGTCGGCGGCGGCGCCGAGATCGCCGAGGTCGCGTGCGTCGACGCCCGCGTTGGGATCGGGGTCGCGCCTTTTGCGGTTCGAGCCCTTGTACATGTTGAAGGCGAACAGCCGGCATTCGAAATCGCCGTTGCGCAGGGGGAAGCGGCGGGCGGGCCGCAACCCCATCATCGCGGGCAGCCCCCGATCGGGGGTGATCAGGGCCGCGTCCCACCCGTCGTAGCGGCGCTTGAGGGCCGCGCCCCACGCCGCCGCCTCGCGCCGGATTGCCTCGAGATCGCCCAAGCGCTCGCCATAGGGGGGATTGGCCATCAGCAGCCCGCCTTGCTCGCAGGGGCGGGGCGAATCGCGGAAATCCCCGACCGACCACGAGATCGCGTCGGCCACGCCCGCGCGCTGCGCGTTGCGCCGCGCCATGTCCACGGCGCGCGGGTCGACGTCGGCGGCGAAGACGGGAACCGGCGCCTGTCGGATGCGCGCCGTGAGCTCCTTGCCCACGCGCATCAAAACATCCTTGTCGAAATCCGCCCAGTTTTCGAAGGCGAACCGGCGCTGCAGCCCGGGCGCCAGATCCTTGGCGATCATCGCCGCCTCGATGGCGATCGTGCCCGAGCCGCACATCGGGTCGAAAAACGGCCGCTCGCCCTTGTAACCGCACAGCGCCAGCATCCCCGCCGCCAAGTTCTCGCGCAGCGGCGCGACGTCCTTTTCCAGCCGATAGCCGCGCTTGAACAGCGACTCGCCCGAGCTGTCCAAATAAAAGTAGGCGTTGGACTCATCCAAAAACACCTGGATGCGCACCTCGGGGTCTTGCTTGTCGACGTCCGGCCTATAGCCCGCTTTGTCGCGAAAGCGGTCGCACACGGCGTCTTTGACATGCAAGGCGATGTAGTTCAGCGAGCGCACCGACGAGCCTTTGGCCTCGATTTTGATCTTGAAGGAACGATCGGGCAGGAACAGCTCTTCCCAAGGGATGCTGCGGGCGGCGCGGTAAATCGAGCGCTCGTCGCTCGCGTGGCGCTTGGCCAACAGCGTCAAAACGCGCGAGGCGATGCGGCCGGCCAAATTGAGCCGAACCATGTCCTCGTAGCTGCCGCGCAGATGAACCCGGGCGACGTCGGCCAAGGCGTTTTTTCCCGTGATCTCCCGAGCCTCTTGCGCCAGCGCCTCCTCCAGCCCCCGCGGGCAGGTCAGCACCAACGCCATGCTGTCGTGATTGACGTAAGACATATCCTCGCTCCACAGCTTGCCCGGCCGGGCTTCGGCCCAATCTTGCTATCAAGGCGCCATCGGATCCCCGGCGTCGGCCGCCCGTTGGCTTGGGCGCGATTATACAAAACCGGCGCCGCGCCATGCGGATTGCCCGCGCCCCAAGCCGCGGGCAATCCGCGGGCGGCCCGATCCCGCGGTTCGCCGGCGCGGCGCTTCAGCCCGGGGCGCGCCCAAGCCCCCTATAATGCCCTTGGGCGCCGACTCCGGGCAACCCGCGCCAGCGCAAGGATCGGCGGCGCGCTTGCGCCGCGCCGAGCGCATTTTTCCCGGCTTTCAGACCGATTTCATTTTGACCGAACCCATTCGCCCCATGACTCAGCAAAACGCTTTGCCGCCGAACCCTTCGAATCCTTCGAACCCTCGGGGCCGAACCCGGGCCGGCGCCTTGGCCAAGACCCAGACTGCGGCCAAGGCTGCGGCCAAGGCTGCGGCCCAAGCCGACGCCGAGCGCAAAAAACGAGACTTTGGGCCCGCGATCTCAAGCTGGCAGTTGCGCTTTGGCCGCAACGACCTGCCTTGGCAATGCTCCGACCCCTACCGGGTGTGGCTGTCGGAAATCATGCTGCAGCAAACGACCGCGGAGACGGTCAAGCGCTACTACCCGCGGTTTTTGGCGCGCTTCCCGACCCTGCGAGACCTCGCGGACGCGCCCTTGGACGACGTTTTGGCGCTGTGGGCGGGCTTGGGCTACTACGCCCGCGCCAAAAACCTGCGCAAAACCGCGCAAATCGTCGCAACCGAATTCGGCGGACGCTTTCCCAAGGAGCCCGAAAACCTGCGCGCGCTGCCCGGGATCGGCCGCTCGACCGCCAACGCCATCGCCTGCTTCGCCTTCGGCGCCAAGACCGCCATTTTGGACGGCAACGTCAAGCGCGTGCTGCGCCGCGTCTTCGGGATCGAAGGCGACCCCAAGTCCAAGCAAACCGAAAACGCGCTGTGGGCTCTGGCCGAAAGCCTGGTTCCCCCCTCGCGCAACGCCGCCTACATCCAAGGGCTGATGGATTTGGGCGCGACGCTGTGCGCCCCGCGCAAAACGCGCTGTGAGGCATGCCCCGTGCGCTTGATGTGCCAAGCGCGCGCATCCGGCGACCCGACGGGCGGGCGCGCCCGCGATCCCGCCCCGAAGCCCGGCGCCATCCCCGCTTCGCGCGCCGAGCGGCAAAGCGCGAGCGTCGTTTTTTTGGCGTTTGTCGAAGGCGACCGGGTGTGGGCGGCGCGCCGCGGCGAAAACGGCATTTGGCCCAACCTGTGGGCGCCGCCCTGCGTCGTTCAAGCCATCCGCCCCCATTCCCCGTCCCCGGCCGCGCCCGGCCGGAAACGCGGCAAGCTGCAAACGCTCAAAGCCGCGCCCGAGCGCGCGCAGACGATCGCCTTGGCCCAAGACCTGCTGCGCAGGCTCCAAGACCGCGGGGCCGTCGGCCCAATCCGGGCGTTTTGCGCCAAGCTTTGCGCCCTGACGGGCAAAGATTTGGTCGCGGACGCTTTTTGCGCCCCCGTTTTGGACTCGGCCGCTTTGCTCCGGGCTTTGAGCCAAGAGCAGGCTCGCCTTGGCCCGGGCGCGGCGCTCGCGGGCGCGACAACCCGAGCCGAAGCTGAAGCCGAAGCTGAAGCCGAAGCCGAAGCCGGCGACGGCTCAGGCGCAGGGGCAGGGGCAGACGACGCGCGCCTCAACGCGCGGCCCGGCAAGACCCCGGCGGCGCCGGGGCCTTTCGGCGCCGCCCGGCTTGAAATCTTTCCCGGCCTCGCGCCCATCGCGCTGATCGCGCAAGGGGGCGAGGGCAAGCCCAAACCCTTCGCCGACCTCATCGAGCGAATTGTTCGACAACAGGCCGAAGCGACGCCAAGCGAAGAATCGCCAAGCGGCCCGACCTTTTGAAATCTTTGAAATTTTTTAAGATCCTCGGCATTTTGCGCCTTGTCTTGTCGTGTTAAAATCCGCTCGGCGCCGATGTTTCGGCGCCCGACGGCTTCCGCCGCAGGCTTGTTTGGACGTTTTGGAAGAAAGAGAAACATGGCTGAACTCAAGCGCACCGCGCTGTACGAATCGCACGTCGAAGCGGGCGGCAAAATGGTCGATTTCGCGGGCTGGGAGCTGCCCATCCACTACGGGTCGCAGCTTGCGGAGCACGAGGCGGTGCGCTCGGACGCCGGCATGTTCGACGTCTCGCACATGATGGTGAGCGAGATTCAAGGCGCCGACGCCAAAAAATGGCTGCAAACGCTGCTGGCCAACGACGCGGCGAAGCTGGGGTTCGTGGGCAAAGCCCTGTACTCGCCGATGCTCAACGACAACGGCGGCGTCGTGGATGACCTGATCGTTTATCGCATGAACGAGGAGGAAACGCGCTACCGCATCGTGTCCAACGCCGCGACGCGCGACAAGGACGCCGCCCAATTCGCCAAAATCGCGGGTCGATTCGGCGACGTGGCGATCCAGCGCAACGACTCGGTCGCGATGATCGCGGTCCAAGGCCCCAACGCCTTGGCCAAACTCTCATCCGCCCTGCCCGACTTGGGGGCGCTGAGCGAGGGGCTGAAGCCCTTTTGCGCCCGAACGACGCCCGACGGGCGCTTCATCGCCCGCACGGGCTACACGGGCGAGGACGGGTGCGAAATCATCATCCCGGCCGCGCAAGCGCGCGAAACGTTCGCCAAGCTCCTCGCCGCGGGCGTCAAGCCCTGCGGCTTGGGCGCGCGCGACACGCTGCGGCTGGAGGCCGGGATGAACCTCTACGGCCACGACATGGATGAAACCACCACCCCGTGGGAAACGGGTTTGGCGTGGACGGTGGCGATGAAGGACGACCGCCGGTTTGTCGGGCGCGAGGCGTTGGAAAAAGCCAAGCCGCTGACCAAGATGAGGCAAACGGGCGTGCTGCTCGAAGGCCGCGGGGTGATGCGCGACGGCATGAAGCTGTATGCGCCCGACGGCCAAGAGGGGATCGTCACTTCGGGCAGCTTCTCGCCCACCCTCAAGCGCTCCATCGGCATCGCCAGGATTCCCGTCGGCGCCCCCGAGCAATTGGAAGTCGAGATTCGGGGCGTCCGAACCCCCGCGCGCGCGGTCAAGCTGCCTTTCGTGCGCAACGGGAAACAACAATTCGAATGATTCGATCGGCGCCTCCCGAGGGCGCCGCCGTTTGCGGGCGCTCGCGCCCGATATGGAGAAACCATGAGACACGTTTTGCCTCTTGCCGCCGCCTTGGCGTTCGCGGCCGCCGCCGCCTTGGCCGCCGGCAACCCTCAAGGCCCCTACGTGGGCAAGGAAATCAAGCTCAACTGCTCCGACAACACGGCCGCGACGCTGTCGTTCAAGGGCAATAACCAGAAAAACGGAACGCTGCGCATCATCAAGGTCGACGAAAAAGGCGTGACGGCGGCCAACTACGACGTCGCGCTGAAAGTGGATCCCTTGAACCGCATCTACAACAACCCCAGCCAAGGCGTCGAGCTGATGGAAAACTCCAAGCAGGTCACGATCAGCTACAAGGCAGGCAAACGCGACTTCGTGGTCGCCTGCCCCAGGCCCGCCGGCCAGCCCACCTTGAAGCAGTGACGCGCGGCAAAAAATGACGCCGGTTGCGCCCGCGACGGCCCGGGCCTCGGCCCGCCCCGGGCGCATTCGGGAAAAACGGCCACCCCGCAAGCGACAAAAAAACAAGGAAAACGAAATGAGCGACATTCCGGAGAAGTTGAAGTACACGGCCAGCCACGAATGGGTCAGAGACAACCGCGACGGCACCTACACCGTGGGCCTGACCGACCACGCCCAGGAATCCCTGGGCGACGTGGTTTTCGTCGAGCTGCCGGATTTCGGCAAAGAGGTGACCGCCGGGGTTGAGGCGGGAACGGTCGAGTCGGTCAAGGCCGCCTCCGACATCTTCGCGCCGCTGACGGGCTCCGTCTCGAAAAGAAACGGCCGGCTCGAAAACGAGCCCGGGCTGATCAACTCCGACCCCTACGGCGAGGGCTGGCTGTTTGTGATGAAGAAGGTCGACAAAGCCGCGTTCGACGCTTTGCTCAGCGCCGAGCAGTACGCCAAGGAAATTTGACCCGACCGCCGCTTGGGCGCGCCCGGCCTTCGGCCGGGCTTCTTTTCGTCGGCCGGGGCCCGACGATTTTCCTCTCCCTTTGCCTCCCTTTTTTGCTTCCCCCGCCGCCTCTTTGCGCCCGTTTTTTCCCGATCCCAAGGCGCCGCCGCGGCGGCGGCGCGGAGGCGGGGCAGCGCAAAGCGGAAGGGGAAAAGGGAACGGTCCCGGGCGAGCCCGGATCGGAGGCGATGACAAGGAGACGCGATGAAACTCGTGATCCTCGATCGCGACGGGGTGCTGTGCGCGATCCCGCCGGATGGCAAAAACGGCGCGGAATGCTTCGCGCTGCTGCCCAAAACCGCCGACGCCGTCGCCTTGCTCAACCAATACGACTTTTCGGTCGCCGTCGCCTCCAACGAATCCTGCATCGGCCGCAAGACGCTGACCTTTCACGGCCTCAACGAGCAAAACAAGAAACTGCACCAAGCGGTGCGCCAAAGCGGCGGCGAAATCGCGGGGATCTGGTTTTGCCCGCACCGAGCCGAGGAGCTGTGCGACTGCCGCAAGCCCATGAAAGGGCTCATCGACGACATCTTGGGGCGCTTTTCCGCCAACGCGGCGGAAACCTACATGGTCGGCGATTCGATGCGCGACATGCTCGCCTACGAGGCGGCGGGCGGCATTCCCATTTTGGTGATGACGGGCAAGGGCAAGGACACGCTGTCCAAGTGGGGCGAGGAGCTGCCCGAGCGAACCCAGGTCTTCCAAGATTTGTGGGGCTTTTGCCAGTGGCTGTGTGCCGCGGGAGCGCCGGATGGCGAGGGCGAGGGCGGGCGCGAAGGCTTGGGCGAGGGCAAAGTCGGCGGCGCGGACGGGCAAGCTGCGCCGGCGCCGTCCGATGCGCTCCCGGC
>CAJPTP010000064.1 GCA_905373555.1 uncultured Francisella sp.
CGCCCAAGCCGGGGCGAGCAAGGGCGGGCCGTTTGGGCGAATTTGAAGGCGCATGCGCGCCGGGAGTGAGCGGATGGTTGCGAAGACGGCGGCGTTGTCGAGCAGAAAATTTGTCGCCTATTGGCGGTTGATGCGGTTCGATTCCTCGGCCGTGGTGCTGTTGCTGTATTGGCCGGGATTGTGGTCGCTGTTTGTGGCGTCCGGCGGCGTTCCGCCTTTGTGGTTGGCGGCGTGGTTTTTGATCGGGGCCTTTGTCATGAGCGCCTTGGGCTGCGTTTTGAACGACTACGCCGACCGCGACGTCGACGCCTTGGTGGATCGCACCAAAAGCCGGCCTTTGGTTTCGGGCGAGGTTTTGCCCAACGAGGCGCTGGGCTTGGCCGTTCTTTTGGGCGCGGCGGCGATGGGTCTGCTGATGGCTTTGAACTCGGCGACCTTTTGGCTGGCCATGGCGGGCGCCTTGCTGGTGCTGACCTACCCGTTCACCAAGCGCGTGTTCGCGATCCCGCAGCTGTACTTGGCTTTCGCCTATTCCTTCGCGGTTCCGATGGCCTTCTGCGCGGTGTTGGGCGAGGTGCCGGCCGAGGGCTGGGCGCTTTATTTGGCGAACTTCTTCTGGGTGTTGGCCTACGACACCACCTACGCCATCGCCGACAAGCCCGACGACCTCAAAATCGGCATTCACACCTCGCCCATTTTCTTCGGCAAGCGCGACGTCGCCGCCGTGATGACGTTTCATGCGCTGTTCATCGCGAGTTTGGCTTTGGTGGGGTATTTCATGCTGGATGCGGGCCCGTGGCTCTACGCGGGCTTGGCCGTCGCGGGAGTCATGATGGCCGCGCAGTACCCGCGCATCAAGGATCGCGATCGGCCCAACTGCACCAAGTCCTTCTTGTTCAATCAGTGGATCGGCATGGCCATCGCCGCGGGCTTCGCGCTGAATTTCTGCCCCCCGGGCTCTTGGCTCTGACTGGGGGAAGGGGCGGTTGCGCCGCCTGTTCGCCCGCGCATGAAAAACGCCCCGCTGAAGCGGGGCGCGCTTTTGCCCGGGCCTTGGCCAAGTGGCCGGGATCAAGGCGGAAGACGCCTATGAATTGGCGCGCGGCCCTTCCCGGTTTGACCATGCGGCCTCATCCGGCGAAAGGCTCAACCGGGCGCGCGCCGGCGACGCTTCGGGGCCGCGCGAACAAAAAAAAGCCGCCCAAGGCGGCGATTTCGCGTTTTTTTTGGCGGCGCGGCCTTGGCCTGCCGGCCCAAAGGACCCAAGCGACGAGCCGAGCCTTCGCGGGCCGACCCTCGTTGCCCCACGGCGCAAGGCGCAGCGCTCACGGCGCGCCTCGGTCGGGATCCGAGCGTTGGGAGCGCTCCAGCAGCTCCTTGGCGTGGGCCAAGGTCAGATCCGTGATGGTCTCGCCCGCCATCATGCGCGCGAGCTCCATCGCCCGCTCCTCGCCCGCGAGATAGTCCGCGCGGCTGGTGGTGAGCCCGTCGAGCTCGCCTTTGGAGATTTTCCAGTGCGCGTCGGCGAAGGAGGCGACTTGGGGCAGGTGGGTGATGGCCAAGGTTTGGCAGCGCGCGCCCAACGCCTTGAGCGAGCGGCCCACGACCTCGCCCTGCGAGCCGCCGATGCCCGCGTCCACCTCGTCGAAAATCAACGTCGGGGCGGATGAGCGCCGCCCGGCGACCACTTGGGCGGCCAAGGAAATGCGCGAAAGCTCCCCGCCCGAGGCCACCTTGGACATGGGGCGCGGCTCCATGCCTTTGTTCACGGCGACCAAAAACTGGACGTTTTCCAGCCCGCCCGAGTAGGGCTCGGCGGGCTCCAGCTCGACGATGAAGCGCGCCCCCGGCATCGCGAGCTTGCCCATCTCGGATTCGATCTTGGCGCCCATCTCTTGGGCGGCTTCGGCGCGCCCGGCTGAAAGCCGCGCGGCCGTTTCCTTGAAGCGCTCGAAGGCTTCCTTTTCCTTTTTGGCCAAGGCCGTGAGGTCGATGGCGTCTTGGGCGGCGGCTCGACGCTTTTTCAGCCCCTCCCACAGCTCGAACAACGCCTCGGGGTCGGCGTTGCGTTTGCGGCCCAGCGCGTTGTAGGCGGCCAGGCGCGCGTCGGCGCGGTTGAGCTCCGCGGGGTCGAGGTCGATGCTCTCGGCCACGTCGCCCAAAATCTGCGACAGCTCCGACATCTCCGCGTCCAGCGACGACAAAATCGCCAAGGCGTCGGAAATCTCGGGGTTGAACTCGGCGAAGCGCTCCAGCTGGCGCATGCCGCGCCCAATGCGGCTTTGCATGCCGTTGTCGCCCGCGATTTGGCTTGCGACCGCCCCCGCCGCCTCCAAGATGTCGGCCCCGTGCGCCAAGGTGTTGTACCGGTCGCTCAACTCCCGGTATTCGCCCGCCTTGGGGCGCAAATTGTCGAAGTCGCGCAGCTTCAGATCCAAGTTTTCCAGCTCAAGCTTGCGCGCATCGCTCTCGTTTTGCGCCGACTCCAGCGCCGTTTGGGCCGTTTTCCATGCGTCGTGCAGGGCCGCCGTTTGCGCGGCGAGCCCGCCCAACCCCGCGTAGGCGTCGAGAAACTCGCGCCTTGCGGATGGGGCCGACAGCGCTTGGCGCTCGTTTTGGCCGTGGACATCGACCAAAGCCGGCGACAAGGCTTTCAGCTGCGCGAGCGAACACGGGGAGTCGTTGACGTACTGCCGGCTTTTGCCTTTGCGCTCGATCACGCGGCGAATGAGCAGCTGGTTTTCGTCGGTTTCGGAAAGCAGGTCGCTTTGGGCCAAAAGCTCCTTGGCCTTGGGCAGGCCGGAAAGGTCGAAGCTTGCGGAGATCCGGGCCTCGTCTTTGCCCGCGCGCACCGAAGAATAGTCGGCCTTGTCGCCCAAAAGCAGGCCCAAGGCGTCCAAAATGATCGATTTGCCCGCGCCCGTTTCGCCCGTGATGGCGGTGAAGCCCGCCGAGAAGTCCATCCGCGCGCGCTCGACGATGACGAAGTTGCTCAGGTTCAGTTCGGTCAGCATGTCCAAAATTCCGAGAGCCGGACGCCCGGGCGTTCGGAGTGCGGGCTCGCCCGCCGCTTGCTTTGGGAAAATCGCCCCGGGCGCGCCGCCGCGCGCCGCTTCGCGCTACACCAGCTGGCTGCCCCAGTTGAGTTTCTCGCGCAGCGTTTTGAAATAGTTGTGGTCGCTGGGCATCAGCATGCGCAGCGAGTTGTGGTAGCGGCGGATGGTCACGCGGTCCATGGGCTCGAGGTCGAAATAGGATTGGCCGTCGAAATGCACCCGGGCGTCGAGCGACTTGGTGATCAGCACCTCGATCTCGCCGCGGTCGGACACGGCGATGGGGCGGTTGCTCATCGACTGGGGGCAAATCGGCACGAGCACGAAGGCGCGCACCGAAGGCTGCAAAATGGGGCCGCCCGCCGCCAAGGCGTAGGCGGTGGAGCCCGTGGGGGTGGAGACGATCAGGCCGTCGGAGTGCTGGGTGTAAACGAACTGGCTGTCGATGAACACCTCGAACTGGATCATCTGCCCCGTGCCGCCCCGGCTGAACACCGCGTCGTTCAAGGCCAAGGACTGCTTGAGCGTTTTGCCGCTGCGCACGATCTTGCACTCCAGCATCGAGCGCTCTTCGGCGATGTAGCGGCCTTGCAGCATTTGCGGGATGCGCTTGAGCGCCTCATCCCACGGCACTTGCGTCAAAAAGCCCAAGCGGCCGCGGTTGATGCCGATCAGGGGCACCCGGTAGGGGGCGATTTTGCGGGCGATCGACAGCAGCGTGCCGTCGCCGCCCATGGAGATCACCAGATCGCAGCTCTTGCCCATCTCCTCCTTTTCGATGACTTGGCAGGAGGAAAAAATGGGGTCGTTCATGAGCTCGATCGAGAACGAGCCCTCGACGAAGACCTTGCAGCCCCAATCCAGCAGCAATCGCATCAGCGTCACGGCCATGGTGTGGATGTGCGGGGTCGCGGGGCGCATGACGAAGCCGATGCGCTTGAATTGGCTGTTCATCTGCAAACCTTGGCTCCCCGTTTCCGGGCCTCAATCGGATCCCGTCGGTTCGATCAATCAATCAATCCCGGCGCGCCGGGCCTTGCGGCGCTCACTCCCAACGGCCGTCGATCTTGCCGAGTGCGTCGAGCCCGCCTTCCGCCGCGTCGTCGCCATCCCCGTCGTCGTCATCCTCGTCGTCATCGGAGGCGGCGTCCAAGCCCGAGCACAAAAAGCCGATTTTGTTGCGCTTGGTTCGGTTCAGCGCGACCGTGACGGACACGGACTCCACGCCTTCCAAGACGCCCGGCTTCTCGACCTTGATTTGGGCGTGGCGCGCGTCGAATGCCTTGACGACCCACTTGGCCAAATCCTCCGCCAACGCCTCGATCAGCTTGCGCTCGTTGGCCGCGACCTTTTCGCGCAGGGCGTCGACGAGCTTGGCGTAATCCACGGCGTCGGCGATGTCGTCGGAGTCGAAGGCGTTTTTGTCGCCCACATCCAGCTCGACGCTGACCAGCACCTCTTGGGGCTCGGCCCGCTCTTGCTCGCTAAGGCCGATGCGGCAGGATGCCTTGATGTTTTTGATCGATAGTGTGTCCATGGTTTGGGCCTCCGTCGGGCGCAAAAAAGTCTCCGCGCGCGTGGGGTATCGCAAGGCCGCATTATAAGCCATGGCGGCAAGCCGGGGCGATGGGCTGCGCGGGCTTCGGTGGAGGGCTCCCATTCCGCGATTCGAGGGGCTTTTTTTTTTGGGTGGGGGATCGGCGCGCCGCCAAGGCGGATTCAAACTTGGGGCGCCGGGCAAGCGCCGGGGCGGCTTCGTTTTCGGCCTTTTCCGCCATGTTATGATTTTGGCCATGCGGCCCGAAAGCGGCATCCGCCATGGCTTTGGGGATTTGGGGATCTCAAGGTTCCTTGGCGGGATCGCCGCCGCGGCGGGCGGGTCCGGCGCCCTGCGCGTCTTTCTTCATTTCCGTTTATTATTGCAAGATCTGTTGCGCGCGCGTTTTTTGATTGGTCCGGGGCGCCCGCGCGCGTTGGCCGGGTTGTCGGCGCGGCGGTTTTTTCTTTGCTTTCGACGGTTGTCTTTTCCAATTCCGTTCGTTTTCTGCTTTTTTCTGTTTTTTTTCTTTCCTTTTTTCGCCGCGCCCGTTCGGTTTTCCGCATTTTGCTTTTTTTTGTTTTGATTCTTCGTTTTTGACGTTTGTTCGTTGTGTTCTTCTTGCGTCGTTCTTGCGCGGGTTTGCCATGGGGGCTTGGCGCCGTTTTGGGCTCGGACGGGCTCGCTTCGGCGCCCGGTTGGGCTTTGGCGCCGGCGCTTTGCGGGGGGCAATCAGATGTGGCTTGACGCGATGCTGATCGTTGCGGCGTACTTGTTGGGCTCGGTGCCTTTTGCCATCGTCGTGTCCAAGGCGATGAAGATGGGCGATCCCAGAGATTACGGCTCGGGCAATCCCGGGGCCACCAACGTGATGCGCACGGGCAATAAGACCGCCGCGGCGCTGACCTTTTTGGGCGATTTCCTGAAGGGCTTTTTGGCGACGCTGCTGGGGCTGTGGCTGTGCGACAGCAACCCCGAGTGGCTGCATGCGCCGCAAATCCAAGCCGAGACCGTGGCGCTGATGGCGGTGGCCGTCGCGGCGGGCCACATGTGGCCGGTGTTTTTCGGCTTCAAGGGCGGCAAAGGGGTCGCGACCGCCGCGGGCGCGTTTTTCGCCTTCAGCTGGCCTTTGGCCTTGACGGGGCTGTTTGTGTGGGCGCTGTTCAAGTTCGCCTTGGGCATGGGGGGGTTCGAGATGCTCCCCGCGGCCTTGGCGGCGGTCTTGGGCTCGCTGTTTTTCGTGCCCGAGACCACGTTTCGCTGGGCCATCGCGGTGGTGGCGCTGCTGGTGCTGTGGCGCCACAAGCCCAACTTGATCGCCTACGCCCGCAAAAACCGCGAGTCGATCCAAGCCTTCATGGATCAAAACGTCTTTGGTGACGCGCCCCCAAGCGGCGCCGCGTCGCCCGCCGACGCGCAGGCCGATTTCTTCGACAAAACCCTGCGCCGGCCGCGCCGCGCGCCCAAGGCGACGGCCCCAATCGACCCCGCCGTCAATCCGAGGCTGGATGACCCCAAGGCCGTCGGGGCGGCCGCGACCGAGGCCCGCGCCCTGCGGCGCGCCGAAAAGAGGGCGGAGCGCGAAGGCAAAACGGACGGCAAGGATGGGAGCGGCAAGAAAGAGGACGCCGATTCCGAAGGCGACCCTGCGCGCTCGGGCGGCGCGGCC
>CAJPTP010000065.1 GCA_905373555.1 uncultured Francisella sp.
CCTTCCCCGTCGGCCTTGGGCTCCCCCGACTGGATCCCCATTCACGAGGACAACGCCCCCGGAGTCAGCGCCGCCCTCGACGCGCAAAGCCTGTCGGCGCCGGACGACGGCGCCTTGCGCTACACGCTCAACATCGTCAGCGGCGACGTGAACAACATTTCGCGCGAGGCGATGGACTGCAAAAAGCGCTTGGCCCGCAGCTTGGCGTTTTGGGACGCAACGCGCTCGCGATGGATCGAGTCGAGGGCGCCGTGGAGCAAAATTTCCTTGGGCGAGCGCTACGGCGACAAGTACCGAATGGTCGTTTATTTGACGCTGTGCGAAAACCGCAACGGCCAAGACCTGAAGAAAGCCGCGCAAAAATTGGCGCATTGAAAGGCCGAAGCGCGAAACGAACTTGCCGACATGCTTGCCGACACGCTTGCCGACATCCTTGGCCAAGGCGAGCCCCGCCCGCGCTTGGCGGAATCGAGCACCGCTTATGATGAATCACCTGAAAAACATCGGCTATCTCACCGTCAAGGAGTTTCGGTCGCTGTTCGGCGACCATGCCCTGATGGGGCTGATCGTGGCGCTGTACACCGTCATCACGGTCTTTCTGTACTACGGCTTGAGCATCGACGTGAACAACGCATCCGCCGTGGTCATCGACCACGACGACACCGCCTTGTCCAGAAGAATCGGGCATTCTTTGCGCCAGCCCACCTTCAACGCCCGAATCGTCAACGCGGGCGACGACCAAGTCGACCTCGACATGCAGGCGACCCAAGTCGGCTTTGTTTTGGAAATCCCCGAAGGCTTTGAGCGAGAAACCTTGAATGGGAGGCCGCCCAAAATGGCGTTGAGAGTCGACGCGACGGCCATGATCCAAGCCGCGATCGGGGCGCGCGACATCCAATCCGGCGTGGCGGCGGAGCTTGCGCGTTTTGCCGCCGAAAACGCCGCGGCGGGCGGAGGGGCGGCCCGCTCGGCATTGGCGGGCATTGCGGCGCCTCCGCTGAAAGTCGAGATGCGCGCGGCCCACAACCAGTCCATGAACTCTTCCTCGCGCATCATGCTCAACATGATCATGATGTACACCAGCACCATGACCATCGTTTTTGTCGGCGCGGCCGTCATTCGAGAAAAAGAGCGCGGCACGCTGGAGCACTTGCTCGCCATGCCCGTCACGGCCTTCGAGATCGCCTTCTCAAAAATTTTGGCCAATTCAACCGTGATCTTGGTCGCAAGCCTTCTGTCGCTGAAATTCGTCATCGAAGGCTATTTGGGCATTCCGGTGCGAGGCTCCTATCTGGGGTTTGCGATTCTGAGCGCCGCGTTTTTGTTTTCGGCGGCGGCGATGGGGATTTTCATCGCCACGCTGGCGCCGACCTTGCCGCAATTCGGTCTGCTGTCCATCTTGACCATCCTCTTGACCCTTTTGATGTCGGGCTCTTTGGCTCCGGTGGAAAACATGCCTCAATCCATGCAGCATGTGGTGCAGCTGCTGCCGCAGACCCACTTCATCATCGCGGGCAGCGACATTTTGTTCAAAGGGGCAAAGCTCAGCCAAAAGCTGGGCCAACTGTTCGCCACGCTGGCGCTGGGAATCGTTTACCTGTCCGTTTCTTTGTCGATGTTCAGGCGCATGCTTGAAAGGCAATCCTGACAATCGGCGAAAAACCCGAACCCGCGCGGCGCAAGCCGTTCCCCGCAGGCGCCAAGAAGCGTCGGGCGGCGACAAATCAAAAAGAGATCACCATGAGCCATTCACGCAAAACCGAGCGGCGCCCCGCTTCAAGGCGATCCGCCGCCTTGTTGGGCGCATGCCTCGCGGCTTTGGCCTTGACGGCGTGCCAAACCGTGCGCGTCGACGCCGAAAGCGCCGCGACGCTGCCCTCGCGCTTCGAGGACGGGGCGGCGGCGGGGCAAAGGCAAGCGAAGGAAGACTTCGCGAACGCGCCGACCGTCGAATGGTGGAAAACCCTGTCCAACGAGGATCTGCGCCAAATCGTCGAGGCCGCGACGACGGACAACTTCTCCCTGCAAGCCTTGAAGGCCAACGTCAAGGCGGCCGAAGCGACGAGCGACATGGCGCGGCGCGACCTGTTGCCCAAAATCGGCGCGTCCGGGGCGGGCGGATACCACAGCGCAAGCGTCACCAACATTTTGAAGGATTTACCCCATCCGTTGATCCAACAGCTCGCGGGCCGCGACAAAGACAAAAACCAAGACGGCCCGCACGGGCTGTTTGTCGTGGACGGGTCGTGGGACGTCGACATTTTCGGCAAGAAGCGTTCCGACGCGGCGGCCGCGAAAAGCTTGGCCTTGAGCGAAAAAGACAAACTTGAGGGCGCCCGGCGCTCCGTGTCCTACGCCGCCGCCCGCCAATACCACGCCTTGGCCGCTTTGGCGTTCAAAGAGGAGGCGCTGCGCCGCGCCGAAAAAACCGTCCGAGAGTCCCTGCGCTACGCCCAAGGCCGCTACGAGGAGGGCCGAGCGACCAAGTTGGATCAAGCCCCCTTGGAGCAAAAGCTGGACGAAATCAAGGCGGGCCGAAGCGCCGTCGCGGCGGGGCAAACCGCGGCGAAGAACATTCTTTTGGCCTTGATGGGCAAAACCCAAGACGACGACGGCATGCTCAAGCGCATCGAGGGCTCGCTGAAAGCCGACGTGCAAAGCGCCGCGCTGTGGGAAACGGGCTTGAGCTGCGCCGACGGCCCGGGCTTGGGCGAAGCGCAAAGCTGCGCCGCAACCCGGCCGTTTGCCTTGGCCGCCCCGTTCGGGCTCGCCCCCTCCTCGGTTTTGCGGGCGCGCCCCGACGTCAGCTCGAAGCTGAATTTGGCCCAAGCCGCGGCGGCGCAAACGGCGTCGGCCAAGGCCGACCTGTTTCCGAGCTTCAGCCTGGGCTTCAGCGGAAGCGGCATGAAGATTGACCTGGAGGATTTCGGCAAGGATCTGACGTCGCTGGCAGGCCTGTTCAACGTCGGCGTGAAGCTGCCGATTTTCACGGCGGGGCGCATCCAAGCCAACATTCGCTCCAAGGAGGCCAAGCTGGAGGCTGCGCTGAAGGACTTGGATGGAACGTTGGTCGGCGCCTTGCACGAGGCCAACAGCGCCTACGCGCTCTTGTCGGCCGCCCGCAGCGGCGAAAGCGCGGCGGAAAGCCGGCTCAACACCGCCATCCGAAAAAACCGCAACGCGGAGCAGTATTTCAAGGCGGGCCGAATCGATTACGCCGAGCGCCTCAAAGCCCAAGGCGAGGCGATCGAGAACGCCGAGGCCGTCATCGAGGCCAACGCCAAATTGGCCGACGCGAAGCTCAAGCTGTACGAGGCGCTGGGCGGGAATGCGCCCGATCCCGATTGGCGCCCCGCTTCGACGGCCTTGGGCGCGGATCCGACCCCTACTTCGGCGCAAGGCGGCGCGGGCCAAGCGAGGTAGGCCGCGCCGCAAGGCGCCGCGCGCAACGGATTGTTTTGCCGCCTTGGCTTGGATCGACTTTTCGACCAAAAAGAAACAAGGCGGGGCAAAAACATTGGGCGCGGCGGCGAGCGGCCCATTTCGCGGCGGATATTGATAAAATAAGCCCAACAATCGATGCGGCTTGGGCAGCGCAACACACACCCGGCGCGGGCCGGGTTTTCCGTCAAAGCGACCCAAGCGACGTTTCCCATTGACGGACCGTAAACGTTTAGAGGCTAACATGCGCTTTAAAACCGTCCTTTCCATCACCCTAGCCGCCGTCGCCTTGGCCGCCTGCGACGAAGGGGCCGCCGATTCCGCGGACACCATTCGCCGCACCACCCAAGGGGCCGACATCTCCCAAGCCGGCAAAGTGAACCCCGCCCAAGTCATCCGCGACAAGGAGCAGTGGCTTTCGCTCAGCGCCTCCGACGTCAAGGGGCTTAGAGACGACATGGATCACTACGTGTTGGCCTACGCCGCTTGGAAAAACCAGATGGATTCCGAATGGCGCCCGGACTTCAACGCCGCCCGAGAGAAGGCGGGCGAAGGCTTCGCCGAGCTGGTGGAGGCGCGCAAGGCATTGGATGACGCCCGCAATCAGCAGTCCTCCGGAACCAACCCTCAGGGCCAGAAAGTCGATCCCATGGCCCAAGCGCGGCAAAAGTTCGAAGAGGCCCAAAACAAAACGCGGCAGTCGATAGCGGAAGTTCAAAACCTCATGATCCGGTACGCATCCTCGTACAGAGAAAAGGTCGGCGGGAACGTGGACAGGCTCAAAAATTATCACGCCATTTTCAATCCCGCCATTGACCAGTACCCCGACCTCAAAAATAAAGTCGACATCCCGCAACTGAATGTTTTATACAATGAAGTCGACAGATTGGCCCAAAGGCTGGCGAGATCTGACGGCGGCGTCAATTCGTTGGAAAGGATCGCTGCCGAGGAGGCTCCCCAAATGTCCAAACTCCAGAGAGACTTGGAAGAATTGGATCAATTCAATCTGACCGGGTTTGGGCCCAACGGGCTTCAAAGCCGGAACGCGGGGCGCATCACCCGACTTGAAATTTTGAAGCACAACTCGTCCAACCTGGACGCAACCGGCAGGGGGCCGGGCTTCACGGGGGCCAACCCCAGGAGCAACGACGGGCCCATTGAGCTCGCGCGCTGCGAACGCATCGCCAACAATCCCGCCAACGCGGCGACTTCCTGCCCCGTCTCGTGGCTGCCCATTTTGCGGGCCAAACTCAAAAACAACAACCCGGGGAATGACGCCGGAATGATCGCGTTCAGCTTCCCGGCCAACTCGGTTGGCTCCGATGGGGTCAACGGATCGGCCCTGAATTTGGTCAGAAACGTGTACTTCGCGCCCCGGGGCGACACCAGCGGGCTCAACCCCAAGCGCATGCTGTCGCAGTCGCAATACTCCAACGGCAAATTCGCTTTCGTCCACCAAGGCGGGGAGTTTGCCAAGGACGAAGACGTCGACAAGCTGCGCGGCGCCCCAGGCCAAGCGCCCGAGCTCAACTACGAGGGGTTCGCTTTCTTCGCCGCCCCTGAGGATGTCGGCGTCAAGAAATTCAACTACAAGCTGAACTTGGGCACCAACGTGGGTTCCGGCTCGGCCGAGACGGATTACCTGAACATCAATCTGCTCGAGGCGAACTTCTCCAAGCAAAAGCTGGACGACAGGATCAACGGCGGGGAACCCGTTTTCGGCGCCATCGGCGACGCCACGTTCTCCAAGAAAAACTTTGTGGTTCAAAACCCGGTTTCCAACGACGTCGTGAAGACGCCCGGCCCCAAGAAATACAAGCTCGCCGTCATGGGCGAAAACGCTTCCAACGTGGGCGGGTTTATTGAGGATGCCTTGGACGGCGACATCGTCTTGGTCGGCGGCCGCAACGGCGCCAACTGATCATCGAAACCCATCGGTTTAACGCGCGTTAAAAAAAGGCCAAGCTCAAAGCTTGGCCTTTTTTTTTGCGTCCGCTCGCCGCGTCTCAAAAGCCGACGCCCTGCGCCCCCGGGCGCCGGGGGCGGGATCGGCGCCGGGAACGAAAACAAGCGCGCGATCGCCCGGCGTTGCGATCCCAAGCGGCTCCAAGACCCCGATCCGCGCAGGGAAGCGACGCCCCCCCCGATCAAGCTTGGGGCGCTTGCGGATCTCGGGCGTCGATCGAGCAAGACTCGATTTCGACGTCTTGGCGCGAGCGAATCTCCTTGCGCTTTTCCGCCGCGGCCGCCCGACAGCGCTTCAGCGGCGTGTCCAACTTCAATTGGGGCACGCGCGTGGGCTTGCCCTTGTCGTCCAAGGCGACCATGGTGAAGTAGCAGCTGTTGGTGTGGCGCACGGCCTTGGTCTTCACGTCCTGCGCTTCCACCCGTATGCCCACCTCCATCGACGTGTTGCCCGTGCGGTTGATCGACGCCTTGAAGGTCACAAGCTCCCCCACCCGAATCGGCTCTTTGAACAAAACGCGGTCGACCGACAACGTGACCACGTAGTAGCCGCAATAGCGCGTGGCGCAGGCGTAAGCGACTTGGTCGAGCAGCCGCAGCAGCTCGCCGCCGTGAACGTTGCCGGAAAAATTCGCGGAATCGGGCATCATCAGCACCGACATGGTCAGCTGTTCGATCGAATCGCAATTGCACACCGTATAGTCCATCGTTTCCCCCACCATTTCGTTTCGTTCTTGGACTTGCAGCCGTCTCCGCCCCCAAGCGCGAAGCAAAGCGCGGCACTTGAACGGCGCCCTCTTTTCC
>CAJPTP010000066.1 GCA_905373555.1 uncultured Francisella sp.
CCCCCTTCGTCCCCCGCCCGTTTCATCCTTTTAACCCCTTCCGCCTTCGCCCCATTCCGACCCTTGTCGCCGCGCGCGCCCTTGCCCTTCTCAACCCGCCAACTGCCTGCGGACCGTTCTTTCCTTACTTTTTCCCCGACCGATCCGTGCGCCCGGCTCGAATCGAGCGCTGGGCGAAACCCCGGAGAAAAAAAGCCGATAGCGGGAAAAGCGAATCGGCCCGCGCAGGCGGCCGTTTCAAGGCCGCCCATCGCCGTCGGGGCTCGGCCCGCCCTTCCCGCCGTCCTTGCCGTCTTTGACGTCTTTCTTGTCGCCGACCGGGGCCTTGCCGCCTCGAGACGCCTCGGCCTCGGCTTGGGCCTTGGCGCGGACAATGCCGTCGAGAATCGAGCCCGAGCCCGCCAAGGGATCCTCCTCAAGCGCGCCGGGCTCGCTTTTGCGGGATGCGGCGAGCAACATGGCGGCGCCCGCCAAGGCCATGGGCAGGCTCAGCCATTGACCCATGGACATGCCCAAGCCCAAAATCCCCAAAAAGTCGTCGGGCTGGCGGGCAAACTCGATGAAAAAGCGAAAACAACCGTACAGAGCCAAACACAGGCCGAAAGTTTGCAGCCGCTTGCGCGGCTTGGAGGAGAACCACAGCAAAACGGCGGTCAACACCAAGCCCTCGAAAAAAGCCTCGTAAAGCTGGGATGGGTGGCGCGGCAGCAGGCCGTAGCTTTCCCAAGCCCGGCGCAGACTCTCGGGCAGCGCATCGCCCATGGCCGCGACGTAGGCCCGGTCCTCCAAATGCGCCCGGGGAAAGCCCATCGCCAATGGCCAATCGGCCGCCACCCGGCCCCACAGCTCCCCGTTGACGTAATTGCCCAAGCGCCCGAAAAACAGCCCGGGAACCATCAACGGCGCCTCGAAGTCGGCGACGTCGGCAAAGGAATAACCCTGCCTGCGGGCAAAGGCCCAGCCCGCGACGATCACGCCCAGCAACCCGCCGTGAAAGCTCATTCCGCCTTTTTGCAGCATCAATATTTCCAACGGATGGGAAAGAAAAAAGCCGGGTTTGTAAAACAGGCAGTAACCCAAGCGGCCGCCGATCACAACCCCCAGCATGCCCCAATAAAACAGCAAATCCAGCTGCTCCGAATCGAAGCCTTTCATGCCCCGCGGAATCACCCCCTTGGCCACGCGGCGGCGCGCCAGAAACAAAAACGCGAAAAAGCCCGCCACATAGCCCAAGGCGTACCAGTGAATCTTCAGCGGCCCCATGGCCAAGGCGACGGGGTCGTACCCTGGATGGATGTACATAAGCGCCTAACTCCCGCAGCAATCCATGCCTGCGACAACAGCGCGGGTTGGCGCGGCGCGCCCAACCCGCAAAAAAAACAGAAGGCATGCCCCGGCCCAAGCCGAAGGCATGCCCTTTTGCTGGCGAAACGGCGCCAAGCCGCGCGGCGCGCGGCGCCGAATCGCCCGGCGCGCCGACTCCAAACGCCGGGCTCAGGATTTGCCGCGATCGTTCGATTGCGGCGGCTCGCCGCCGCCATTGTCGGTTGAGCCCGAAGCGCCGCCCGTCTTGGGCTGCGCCCGGTCTTGGCTTCGAGGGGCGCGGGCTTCGGGCCGGGCGGGCTTCGCCGCGGCCTTGGGCGCGCCGTTTGGGCCGCCGTTGCCCTCGGCGGGGCGCTTTTTGCGCCGGCGCCGCTTTTTGCCCGCCCCGGCGCCGGGGCGGGCAAAGCCCGAAGGCGCGGAGGAAGAGGAAGGGGATGGAGAAGAGGGAGAGGAGGCGGCCGAGGCGGCGCCGGACGCGCAGCCCGCGCCGTCTTGATCGCTTGACGGGCGGCAGGGCTCGCCGTCCGGGGCCGTTTTCCGGCCGTCGGGCCGCTCAGCGCCGCCGTTTTGGCCCGGGGCTTTTTGATCGCCGCCCTTTGGGCGCGCTTTGCCCTCGGGGGCGTCGCCCGAAGGCGCATTGGGATCGGGCTTCGCCGCGTTCCCGCCGCTCGCCGCCCGGGAACCCAAGGCAGAGAGGGGGGCGGGCGCGCCCTCCCCCGCTTGGGCCCACTCGGGTGAGGGCTTTTTGTTTTTGAGCGACCAACACAGCAGAACGACGCCCGCGGCCGCCATGGGAACGCTCAGCCATTGGCCCCTCGACATCCCCAAAAAGCGCAGGCCCAAGTACCAATCGGGCTCGCGCGCGAACTCCGCGCAAAAGCGAAAGGCGCCGTAAAAAATGAGAAACATCGCCGAGTTGAAGCCCAGCAGCCTTTTTTTGGAGAAAAACGCCATCAGGGCGAACAAAACGACGCCTTCCAAGGCGAACTCATACAGGGTCGAAGGGTGGCGCGGCAGCATGCCCGTTTGGGCGTAAGCGGCCAACGCCTCGGCCCCGGGGCGCAAAGACTCGGGAACGGAAGCGGGGTTCGCGGCCAGCAGCGAGTCGGCGACTTCGGCCGAGGGAAAGCCCACCGCCCAAAAAGCGCTGGGGTCGGTTACCCGGCCCCACAGCTCGCCGTTGACGAAGTTGGCCAAGCGGCCCAAGCCCAAGCCCACGGGGGCCATCGGGGCGATGAAATCCAAGGCGGCCAAGGGGTTGATCCCGCGTCGGCGGCAATACAGCCAACACACCAAAAGCGAGCCCAAAAAGCCGCCGTGAAAGCTCATCCCGCCCTTCCACACCTTGAAAATTTCGGATGGATGGGAGAAATAGAAGTCCGGCTGATAAAACAGGACGATGCCCAAGCGGCCGCCCAGCAAAATGCCCAAAACGCCCCAAGTCATCATGCGCTCGAAGTCGTCGGCGCTCATGGGCGAGCGCCCCGCCTTGGCCAGCCGACCGCCCGCCCACAGGCAATACACGACGCCCGCGACGTAAGCCAAGCCGTACCAGCGCACGGCGGCGGGCCCGACGGAAAACGCCACGGGGTCGAATTGCGGCAATGCGATCATGTCAGGCGGACCCTCGCTGCGAGTCCGACTTCGGCCCGCTTGCGGCGCAGCGCGCGGCCTTGTCGGCGGAAAGCCTCTCTTGCCAGACGTCGGCGATTCCCTCGATGTAGCCTTCGGGAACGCGCGTCAGCCTGCGCCCCTCGACCACCCTTTCGCCCGACACCCACACATCGGTGACGTCGGAGCGGTCTGCGGCGTAAACCAAATGGCTCACGGGGTCGAACAGGGGGCGGGCGCCCAAGGAGCCGCAGTCGACCGCGATCAGGTCGGCGCGCTTGCCCTCCTCGATCGAGCCGATCAATTTGTCCCAATGCATCGCCTTGGCGCCGTTGATTGTGCCCATTTCCAAAGTTTCGTAGGCGCCCAAGGCCAAGGGATCGCCCGTCGAGCCCTTGGCAATCAATGACGCGAGCCGAAGCTCCGAGAACATGTCCTGCTTGTTGTTCGAAGCGGCGCCGTCGGTGCCCACGCCCACGTTCACGCCCGCCTTGAGCAAATCGCGCGTCCTGCAAAAGCCCGAGGCGAGCTTCATGTTCGACGCGGGGCTGTGCGCCACGGACACGCCCCGATCCTTGGCCAAGGCGATTTCCTCGTCGGTCAGGCGCACCATGTGGGCGGCGATCAAGCGATCGGACAAAATCCCGAGCCGGTCGAGCCGCTCAAGCGGGCGAACGCCATATTGCTCGACGCTTTGATCGATCTCGTCTTGGGTTTCGTGGATGTGGCAATGAATCAGCATGTCGTACTTTTCGGCCGCGGCGAGCACTTTTTTGAAGGTTTCGTCGGACACCGTGTACGGGGCGTGGGGCGCGAGGATGAATTTCAGCCTCTCCTCGCCCATGAAGGGCACCTCGGTGTCCAAGGCCTTTTTGAGAAAATCGTCGGCGTCTTTGGCGTAGCCGTTGGCAAACTCCATGATCGAGCAGCCAATGCCCGCCCGAATCCCCAACAGCGCCGCCGCCTTGCACACGCCCGCGTGGAAAAAGTACATGTCGTTGACGGTCGTGACGCCGCCCAGCAGCATCTCGCCCATCGCGATCAAGCTGCCGTGGACGACGAACTCCAGGCCCACGTGCTTGCGCTCCAGCGGCCAAATGTTGTCGTTGAGCCACTCCTTGAGCCGAAGGTCGTCGGCGAAGCCCCGGAACAAAGACATCGCGCAGTGGGCATGCAAATTGATCAGCCCGGGCATCAAAATGGAGTTTTTCAGATTCAGCGTCTCGACGCCCGAGCGCGCCAAAGCGTCGGCCTGCTCGCCCGTGAGGATCTTGGCGATGTTGCGCCCTTGGATCAAAACGCCCGCGTCGCGCAGCGTCTCGCCTTTTTTGGCCATCGTCACGACATAGGGGGCCCGAACCAGCAAGCCCTCGGGCTTGGCTTCGCCCAAGGCGCCGCCGTTGTTCCTGTCCATACCCTGTTTCCCCATCGTTGAGCCCGCCCGAGCCGTCGGGCGGCGCAAAAACGAAAAAGCCGCGCGGGAGCGGCAAACGGTCTATTATCACGCAAGTCGGCGGCCGTTGCGAACGGCGCGGGATCGGCCAAGCCCGCGGCTTTTTTCAATCGGCCCGGCGCGCCGTTTCGACCCCATGCGATCAAGCGATGGGGGAGCCGCCCCGCCGCCCGTCGGCGTCCATTTGAGTCAGCGCCCGCAAAATCGGGTTGAGGGCGCTCTCCCCCAGCCGCAAGGCGCGCTGGCCGGACCAGCCGTAGTCCTCGTCGGGCAGCAGCGCGTTGTCCTTGAACGGCATCGTGATCCCCAAGGCCAACGCGCCCAGCTTTTCGGCCGCCCATCGCCCCCCCAAGCCGTTTTCGCGCGCGCCCCGCGCCCCGAGTCGCCCCCGCGGCCGAGCCCAAAGCCGCGCCCCAAGCCGAACCCAAAGGCGAGGCCGGATCCATCCCGTCGCCCGCGCCCCTTTGCGCGGCGCTCAAGGCTTGGGCGGTCGAGCCCGACACATCCGGGCACTCGAAGCGAAGCGACCGCTCAAAAAGCTCGGCGTAACGATCCGCCCCGCCCGCGAAACCGTCCAGGCAAACATAGGGCAAGCTCTCGTCGCCGTCGACGAACAGCGCGACGTCGGCGCCGCGCTGCGCCATGGCGCGCTTCAACCCCTCGATTTCGGGCGCGTTTTGCGCGCCTTCCCCCCAACTGCGGGCCAAGTCGGCGCCCAAAGGATTGCGCAGCGACAGCCCCATCGCCGCCCCGTCGGGGCAAACGCAAGGCGCGACGTAGAAAGTCGCCAGATCCAGCAAGCGGCGGCTCATCGAGTCATGCCAATCCGAAAGACGGCGCAAGAAGCCCTCCGCGAACCATTCGGCCATCGCGTGCGACGGGCGCTGGCGCGCGATCACCCAGACCTTGAAGTCGCTTTCGGCTTGATTGCCCAAAGTCACCAAATCCACGCCGCGGCCATCCGGCCCGCGCGCGACGCAATCGACCGAGCACAGGCCGCTGCCCTGGATCTCGCCGATCAAATCCAGATGCGACTCGTAGCCGTACGGCTCGAACGCGGCGCAAAAAAAGCTGTTGCCCAACGGCTCGCAACGAATCACGAACTCATCGCCCTCAAGGCGGCCCGGAACCCTGAACCACTCTTTGCGGTCGTAGCTGCACACGGCCTTCGCGCCATCCCAAGCGCCCGGATGGGCGCTGCGGCCCAAGCCCGCGATGCGCAGCTCGACATCCAAAAAAGCGGCCCCTTCGAGGCGAAAGCAATACCACTGCCCGGGGCCGCCGCGGGGGTCGGGGGACAGCTCCACCCGCACGGGGCCGGAGTCCGCGTCAAACGCCGCGGGGCCGGAAATCGAGCCGCCGTCGAAATCGGAGCTGACGTAAATCATGGGAGCCTCCTAGCGCGAAGGGAACAAAAGCCCGTCGCAGCGCCATTGTACAAGACTTGGCGCCCTCCCCGCTTTCGCCCCTTGGTCGACCGGCCCGGAAAAAGGCCGGCGGCGAAAAGGCGGCGCCGGCGCCGCAACAAGAACCATCCCCATGCCATCCTTGGGCGAGCGGAACTGAACGAACTGAACGAACTGAACGAAGAACAGAAAAAAAAAACAAGGGGATGTATGCGAGAAGTGTTGATATAGAAAAACACCATGAAGTCAAGGCGCAACTGCTTCTCCGGTTGTCGTGTTGCGCAAGCTCGAAGAAAAGCAATCCGGACCTTCAAAGGTCGCTTTAGAACTTTTCTTTCGATCTTTCAGCACCAACGCAAACAACTACGACAGGA
>CAJPTP010000067.1 GCA_905373555.1 uncultured Francisella sp.
CTTCCCCCGCTTCCCCTTCCGCGCCCCCCGCCGCGGAGCCCGCCTCATCTTCGGGCGGATCGGCCCCCGCGGCCGACGCCGCTTCGGCGCCCGCGCCGCTTCCCGCGGGGTCGATCTCGGTTTCCGATTTCGGCAGGCTGCAAGGCCGCATGCCCCGCCCCATCGCGGGCGGCGTCGCGCATCGGTTCGGCTCCAAGCGCAGCACGGGCGGGATTTGGCAGGGCGTGTATCTGTCGGGCTCCGAGCAGCCCGTTTTGGCGGTCGCCCCGGGCAAGGTGGCCTACGCGGGCTATCTCAAGGGCTACGGCGACATGGTGATCTTGCTGCACAACGCCTCCTACATCACCATTTACTCGGGGCTGTCGCGCATCGACGTCACGCAAAACCGCCGCGTCGAGGCGGGCCAAACGCTGGGCGCAAGCGGTGCCGACCGGGATTTCGCGGGCGAGCCCGGGCTGTATTTCGAGCTGCGCTACCAAAACAAGGCGCTCAACCCCGCCAACTGGATTCGCTGACGATTGCGGCGCGCCGGGCTTCAAGCGAGCGAAGCGAAAAAAAAAGCGGCCGATCTTTCGGGATCGGCCGCTTTTTTTTGTCCGAATCGCTCCATTCCCCCGACCCCCTTTCCCTCATTCCCTCCGCCCGGGCGAAGAGAGGAAAAGGCTAGAGGAGATGGGGGGGGGAGCAAACGGCGAGGCTGAGACAAAGGCGAAAAGGGCAAGGGCTTCAGAGGCTGAAGTACATCTCGAACTCGGCGGGGTGGGGGGTCTCGCGCAGGCGATTGACCTCGCGCATTTTGACGTCGATGTAGCAGCGCACCCAGTTTTCGGTGAACACGCCGCCGCGCAGCAAGAAGTCGTGGTCGGCGCTGAGGTTCGCCAACGCCTCCTCCAGCGAGGCGCTGTTGGTCGGGACGGACTTTTCCTCCTCGGGCGGCAGGTCGTACAGGTTCTTGTCGATGGGGTCGCCCGGGTTGATCTTGTTCACGATCCCATCCAAGCCCGCCATCATCAAGGCGCTGAAGGCCAGGTAGGGGTTGGCCATGGGATCCGGGAAGCGGCATTCGATGCGCCGGCCCTTGGAGGAGGTGGAGTAGGGGATGCGAATCGAGGCCGAGCGGTTGCGCGCGGAGTAGGCGAGCTTCACGGGCGCCTCGTAGTGCGGCACGAGCCGCTTGTAAGAGTTGGTCGTGGGGTTGGTGATCGCGTTGAGCGCCCGGGCGTGCTTGATCACGCCGCCGATGTAATGCAGCGCCATGTCCGAAAGCCCGGCGTAGCCGTCGCCCGAGAACATGTTGGCGCCGCCCTTCCAGATGGATTGGTGCACGTGCATCCCGGAGCCGTTGTCGCCGACCAAAGGCTTGGGCATGAAGGTCGCGGTCTTGCCGAACGACGCGGCGGTGTTGAACACGATGTACTTTTCCATCATCGTCCAGTCGGCGCGCGTGACCAAGGTGGCGAAACGCGTGCCGATTTCCATCTGCCCGCCCGTGCCGACCTCGTGGTGGTGCACCTCGACCGGGATGCCCGCGCATTCAAGCAGCCTGCAGCACGCCGAGCGCAGGTCTTGGCCGGAGTCGACGGGCGCCAAGGGGGTGTAGCCGCCCTTGAGCATGGGCCGGTGGCCGCTGTTCGCGCCTTCGTAGCCGATCCCGCTTGACCAGCATCCCTCTTCGGAATGGATGACGTAGCGGCCGCGGTTGATCCCCGTTTCGACCTCCATGCCGTCGAACACGAAAAACTCGGGCTCGGGGCCGAAAAAGGCCTTGTCGCCCAAGCCCGTGGAGACGAGGTGGTTTTCCGCCTTGGCGGCGATGCTGCGCGGATCCATCTCGTAGCCTTGGCCGCTCACGGGGTCGGTCACGCTGCAAATCATCGCCACGGTTTTTTCGTCGTAGAAGGGATCGACGACGGCCGTGTCGGGGTCGGCCTTCAAGACCATGTCCGACGCCTGCACGCCCGCCCAGCCCGCGAAGGAGGAGCCGTCGAACATATGCCCATCCTCGAACCAAGAGTCCGGGTCTTGGAGGATCACCGAGGCCGGAACCGTGACGTGGTTGAAGCGACCGATGGTGTCTGTGAAACGCAAATCCACGAACACGGCGCTTTCTTTGTTGATCAAATCGACCGCTTTATCGACATTCATGCTGTTCTTTCTCTGTGCAGTGGCGCGCTTCGGCGCGCGGGGCGATCTGCCCGACGCCGTCGATTATAAATGAGCCGGCCTTGGCGCGCTGCGCCCTTGCGGCGATCTCGGCGCCCTTGCCATCCTTGGGCTCGCGCCGCGCCGCCCGTTGAAGCGGCGCGAAAAGCGCAGGGCGACGATGCTCAAGCCTCGGCCAAAGGGCCAAGCCCGGCGTTTTTAGGCTCTTGGGCCTTGTCGAATGCGCTCCCGCCCGGGGCGTTTGCGCTTGCCGGGGCGGCGAGCGCGAGTGCGGGAGTTTGGGCTTGGTTGGGCTTGGTTGGGCTTGGTTGGGCTTGGTTGGGCTTGGTTGGGCCGGTTGCGCGCCCAAGGGCAATGTTGCCTTAAGGCTTGGGCGTTATAAAAGGCGCTCGCTTGCGGATGGGCGCCGGATTGGGCCGATCCGCGCCAATTCCAAGGCGGCGTTTGGCGCTTGGCGCCAAGCGCATGCCGTTGAGCAAAAAAAAGAGGCCGTTTCGGGCCGGTTCGCCGCGGGCTTCGGCGCTCGAGCTTTGTCTTTGGGGCCCTTCGGCTCTTCGGCCTTCTCCGCTTCGCCGTTTTGGGGTTCGCCGTTTTGGGTTCGCCGCTTGGGGCTCGACGCTTGGCAAGGGCGCGCCCGATCCCGGCGTTTTTCAGGCTTTCCGAGATTTCATATATAATCGCCGCGTTTCGGGCTTGCCCGTCTCGGCCGTTTGCCCAAGCCCATGAGAGGAAAAGAAGACAAGATGTCCACACCGTCAGCCAAAAAAGTCGCGGCTTTCGCGTCGATCGCGCTGGGCGCCATCGCTTTGGGGATGGGGGCGCAGGCTTTTGCCCGCTCCAACGACAACGGCTCGGTCACGTTCGAGCAGGCCAAAGTGTTCTCCGAGGCCTTCTCGCGCATCAAGCACGGCTATTACCAAGAGACGGACAACCAAACTTTGATGGAAAACGCCATCAAGGGGATGGTCAATAACCTCGACCCCCACTCCGAGTACTACTCCAAGTCGTCCTACGCCGATTTGAAGGAAAGCACGTCGGGCGAGTTCGGCGGCGTGGGCATGGAGATCTCCAAAAAAGACGGCTGGATCGTGGTGGTGAGCCCCATCGACGGCACGCCCGCCGACAAGGCGGGCCTGCGGCCCGGCGACGTCATCCTGCGCATCGAGGGCCAAGAGACGCGCGACATGTCGACCAACGACGCGGTCAAGCTGCTGCGCGGCGCCCCGGGCACCAAGGTCAGCGTCACCGTCAGCCGCAAGAGCCTGTCCAAGCCCATCGGCGTGAGCCTCACCCGCGCCATGATCAAGGTGCAAAGCGTCAAGAGCAAGTATTTCCCGCAGCAGGCCGTGGGCTATCTCAAGGTCAGCAGCTTCACCACCAACGCCACCGAAAGCTTGGCGCAAAACATGATCGATTTGGACAAGCAGGCGGGCGCGAACAAGCCCAAGGGCTTGATCTTGGATCTGCGCAACAACCCGGGCGGCCTGCTTGACCAAGCCGTGGGCGTGACGGCGGCCTTCGTGCCCCCCAACGCCGTGGTCGTGTCCACCAAAGGCCGCGACAACCGCTACAACATGCAAACCCTGCGCGCGGCGCCGGACATGTACAGCCGCAAGGGCGATCCCTTGGCCGGCGTGCCCGCGTACTTGCGCAAGCTGCCTTTGGTTGTGATGACCAACTCGGGCTCCGCCTCGGCGTCGGAAATCGTCGCGGGGGCGCTGCAAGACTACGGCCGGGCCGTGGTCGTGGGCACCCAAAGCTTCGGCAAGGGCTCGGTGCAGTCCGTGATCCCGCTTTCCGACGGCTCGGGGATCAAGATCACGACGGCGCTGTACTACACGCCCAAGGATCGCTCGATCCAGGCGCAGGGCATCGTGCCCGACGTCGAGGTCAAAGACGACATGGACATTTTCGACCTCGACGTGCGCGAGGGCGATTTGTCCGGCCACATCTCCAACCCCAAGGGCGGCGCCGAGGTGCGCGGCAAGCAAGCCGAGACCGCGGCGGTGATCGTCGACGACGTCAAAAACCGCCGGGAGCTGGAGGAGGAGTGGATCAAAAAGGCGGAGGAGCGCCGCAAGATCGACCCCGCGAGCGATGCGCAGTTGCGCCGCGCCTTGGAGGCGCTATCATCCCCGGCCTCCTACAACGCCTCCATCGGCAAATGGAAGACGCTCGCCGATCAAAAGGCCAAGGAAAAAGGCAAGGCGAAAGCCAAAGCCAAAGCGGATTGATGCTTCGGGCGCTTCGATTTTTCGGCGGGCTCGGGCAAGGCTGCGCCCGCCGCTTCGGCCGCCCCTTGCCGGGCGGCCGGTTTTTGCCCGGTTTGGCGCGCCGCGCGTTTCGCTTCGACTTGGGTTGGCGGGCATGAAAGACGGCTATCGCGACGTCATGGGCGTCCTGCTTTTGCGCAAGGACCCCGGCATGAGCTCCAACGCGGCCTTGCAAAAGGCCAGGCGGCTGTACCGGGCGGCCAAGGCGGGCCACACGGGCACGCTGGATCCCTTCGCCGAGGGGCTGCTGCCCGTGTGTTTCGGCGAGGCGACGAAGTTCGCCCAGCGCTGCCTCGACGCCGACAAGGAATACGTCGCGATCTCCCGCGTGGGCTTGTCCACCGACACGCTCGACTTGGACGGCCGGCCTGTCGCGCAAAGCGAGGCGACGGTCGACGAAAGCCGGCTGCGCGCCGCGGTTGCGGGCTTTTTGGGCGAGATTTGGCAAACCCCGCCCATGGCCAGCGCCTTGAAGCGCGACGGCAAGCCCCTGTACAAGTACCTGCGCGAGGGCGTGGAGGTGGAGCGCGCCCCCAGGCGGGTGACGATTCGATCCTTGGATTTGCTGAGCGTCGAGCCGACGGAGGTGCGGGCGCGCGTGGCGTGCTCCAAGGGCACCTACATCCGCGTTTTGATGAGCGACCTGCTCAAAAGCGCGGGCTGCGAGTCGCGCCTGACGCGCCTTGTTCGCTCGCGCTTGGGCGATTTGCGCGTCGAAAACGCCTTGGGGCTGGACGAGCTGGCTCGGATGGGCGAGGATCGGCTGATGGGCGTTTTGCTGCAGCCGGACGTTTTGCTCTTTGGCATGCCCCGGGCCGACTTTGCGCCCGGCTCGGCCTTGGCGTTGATCAACGGCAAAACGGCCGTCGCGGAGGAGCCGGAGGCGTTGGCGCGCCTCGCCTCGAAGACCGGCGCCGGAACAAGCGCCGGAACAATCGAATTCAAGGCTTACAGGACAGACACGGGCGGGTTCATCGGCCTGGTCGAGCCGACATTCCGCGCAAGCGGCGAATGCCGGCCCGCCCGAATGATGAGCGCAGCCTCGGCGGGGTTCGGCCCATGAAGCCGCCCTCCGAGGGGGTTTGGAGTTGACCCGGAGATCTCCTCTGGGCCAATCTTGGCGGGGCGACGCCCCATGAGACACGGAGAATGCAATGCTGACGTTGCAAGAGAAAAAAGAAATCATCGAGAAGTACCGCCGCGACGAGAAGGACACGGGTTCGACCGAGGTTCAGATCGCTTTGCTCACGGCCGACATCAACAAGCTCACCGAGCACTTCAAGATCCACATCAAGGACAACCACGGCCGCCGCGGCTTGCTCATGAAAGTCAATCAGCGCCGCCGCTTGCTGCGCTACTTGGCCGCGACCAAGCCCGATTCCTACCGCGAGCTGATCAACAGCTTGGGCTTGCGCAAGTAATCCGGCGCGCAGGGCCGGCCGGCTTGAAAAAGGCGATCTTCGGATCGCCTTTTTTGCTGCGCCCCCGATCCAATTTTTTCCCCCATCGGTTCGATCGCCCCGATGCGCCTTGCGCCGCTGTTTGGCTCTTTTTTTCTTCGCCTCCCCCGCCTTTTGCGAGCCGGGTCGCCCGCGCCAAGATCGCCGCCCAAGCGCGGGCCGGGCGCATTGCGCTTGCCAAACCGCGCGCCTTGATCCGCCCGCGGCTTGAGGCTCCCCCCACCCCGGGGGAGCGCTATCGGTTGGGCGCGAAG
>CAJPTP010000068.1 GCA_905373555.1 uncultured Francisella sp.
AACAAAAACAAACAATGAAACAACAAAGGGAAAAAACATAAATGGAATCGGCGCCCCATCGGCGCCGATTCTTCAGACTTCGCCCCAACCGTCGGGGCCGCCGCGGCGTTCGCATCCGCCGCCGTCGCCGTCCGCTCATCCCCGCCCCGGCGAGGAACTCGAAGCGGCGGCTTGGCCGAATCGGGATCGCGATCCGCGGCCGAATGGCTAAGCCAGCTTGGGGAGGCGGCGCGAAATCAAGACTTCATGGCCGAGAAGAAATCGGCGTTGGTTTTGCTCTTTTTGATGCGCTCAAGCAGATTCATGGTCGATTCCAAGTCGTCGCTGACCCAAGTGCGCCGATACATCCAAATCTTTTGGCGCGTCGCGTCGTCGTACAGCAGATCCTCGCGCCTTGTGCCGCTGCGGGCGATGTTGATCGCGGGATAGTAGCGGCTTTCGGCCAAGCGCCGATCCAAGTGCAGCTCCATGTTGCCCGTGCCCTTGAACTCCTCGTAAATGACGTCGTCCATGCGGCTGCCCGTGTCCACCAAGGCGGTGGCGATGATCGTGAGCGACCCGCCCTCCTCGATGTTGCGCGCCGCGCCGAAGAAGCGCTTGGGCCGATGCAGGGCGTTGGCGTCGACTCCGCCCGTGAGCACCTTGCCCGAGGACGGCACGACGGCGTTGTAGGCGCGGGCCAAGCGCGTGATCGAATCGAGCAAAATCACCACATCCTTGCCGTGCTCGGCCAGGCGCTTGGCTTTTTCGATCACCATCTCGGCGACTTGGACGTGGCGCGAGGCGGGCTCGTCGAACGTGGAGGCGATCACCTCGCCATCCACCTCGCGGGTCATCTCCGTCACCTCCTCGGGCCGCTCGTCGATCAGCAGCACGATCAGCTTCAACTCGTGGGGCTTGCTGAAAGACGGGCGGCGCTTGTCGTCGGGGGCGTCGGGGGCGCTTTGCTGCGCAAAGCGGCCGCCCTTGCCGTAATTTTTGACCAGCGACTGGGCGATGCTCTTGAGCATCACGGTTTTGCCCGACTTGGGCGGCGCGACGATCAACGCCCTTTGGCCTTTGCCCAAAGGCGCCATGAGGTCGATGACGCGGCCCGTGACGTTGATGTCGATCCCGCCCGGCCCCGGGGAGTCGCTTTCGGTTTCGAGAATGAAGCGCTCGTTGGGGAAGATGGGCGTGAGGTTTTCGAACAGGATCTTGTGCTTGCAGTCCTCGGGCGAGTCGCCGTTGATGGTCTCAAGCTTGATCAAGGCCAAGTAGCGCTCGCCGTCTTTGGGCGGGCGCACCAAGCCTTGAATGGTGTCGCCCGTGTGCAGGTTGAATTTGCGAATCTGGCTTGGGCTGACATAAATGTCGTCGGGCGAGGCCAAGTAAGACGTGGCGGAAATGCGCAGAAAGCCGAATCCGTCCGGCAAAACCTCCAACGTGCCCTCGCCGCGGATCAAATCGCCCACTTGGGCCAGCTTGCGCACGATGGCAAACACCAAGTCCTGCTTTTTCATGCGGTTGGCGTTTTCGATTTGCAGCGCCTCGGCGTCGCGAACCAAATCGGTCACGTGCTTGGCTTGCAACTCGCTGACGTAAACGATGCGACCGTTTTGCTCGAAATCCGTTTCATCCTGCTCGGCGTCGTCGCGCATCGCGACGCGCTCGCGCGGATCGGGCGCCCCTGCGTCCGGCGCAGCGCAATCCCCGCGCTCGCGCCCATGGCGCGCCGGCGCGGATTCGACGCGCCCCGACGCGCGCCAATCGCGCTCGCCCGCCCTGCCCATGCGATCCATTCTCTCTCCCATGCGATCCGCCGCCTTCGGCTCGGCCAAGCGCTCCGAACCGCGCCCCGGCTGCCGTTCGGCGCCTCGGCTCTCCGCGCCGAACCCGGCGTCCGACCGACCGCAGGCGTCGTAAGCGGCCGCGCGCTGTCTGGAGCCGCAGCGGCCCGGGGCCCGCGCCCCGGAAGCCCGGCCTGCGAATGGAGCCGGCTGCGGATCGCAAACGCCGCCTTCGGCGCCGCCGTCTTTGGGGCAGGCGCGCCGCCGCGATTCGGCGGGCTTTGACCATTCTCTTTTGGATTCGTTGATGGATTCGTTCATATTGTTGGCAATGTCAAAAAATTAAGCGGGCGCAAAGCGCCGCGGGAGTTTGCGGGCATACGGGCGACGAGGCTTGCGCAAAGGCAAGCCGAAGCCCGGGCGCGCCAAAGGCGCATTCGCAGGGCAATAGAGGAAAAATCGCTGATTTGAAATACGGCGCCAATCGTCATTTCGGCAGACGGCCCAAGCAAGCCGATCGAAGGCGTCGCGAAAGACGAGGCGGGGCCGGCCTCGCCGCTTCGGGCTCAAAAACGCGGTTGTTTGTCAAAGCTGCGCGACAGCCGAAAAAACATCCCAAAAAGCAGGCGCGCGCCGCGCGAACAGCCGCGGCGTTGCGAAAAACGATGGGAAAGGGGTATGCAAAAGGAAACTCGGATTAAAGACTCAGTCGGCTGGGAATATCTGAAAAGCGTTCGCGCGAACATCGCCGGAGCCGGTTTGGGATGCCGAAAAGGCTCACCGTGCGCCGCCGCGCGCCAAGAAAAGGCAAGGATAGGCAAGGACAGCCGAAGCCTCGCGGCGTTCGTCAATATTGCGCTGTGATTCCCGAGGCAAACAACAAGACAATCCGCAGGCGGCGGGGCGCCGCCCGGGCGCGGGCGGAAGCCCGCTTCGACGGCCCGGGCCGCAAGCCCGAGGGCTTGACGGCGCATTCCGCCGCCGCAGAAAGCCGGCCCGGGGCGGCTGCCGCCCCGCGCCGTTCAAAGCATGCGCGAAACATAGCAAAAGATACAGGCCAAAGCAAGGGCATGGCGCGAAGGGAAGAAATTATTCAAAAGAAATTTGATTTGCGCCGGGTAGACCCGATTCTGAGCATGCTCACCGCGCGCTCTGAAAAAAGGGCGTTTTTGCCCCCTAAATCGGCAAAATTGCCAAAAAACAAAGGGAAATGCGAATGACCGCCCGGCGTCAAACGGCGAGCGAAACGGCGTTTCTGCGCTTCGCCCTTATTCCCGTGAATGATCGAAACGCCAATCCCTTCCTTGCTTTCGACGTTCCGGGGAGGGCAAAACCGCGTCTTCCTCGCCGCGCGCCGGCATGCGGCAGGCGGATGAGCCGGTTGGACGCGCCCGAGAATAAAGGCGCCGGCAAGCGCCGCGGCCTCCCGGCCCAAGCCGCGCCGGACCAAAACCAAGCGGTCAATCGTTTTAGCCAAACTTGGCGGCGTGTATAATGGGCCCGCCTTGGGACGCGCGTTTCGACCCCAAGGCGTCATGGCAAGGACGAAGCCAAGGCGACTTGACAAGCTTGCGTCCGCCCGGCGCCGGAGCTTGGGCGCCTGCGAGGGAACACATGGGCGAAAAGACTCATTTTGGCTATCAGACGGTGGACGAGGACGAAAAGGCCTCCAAAGTGGCGCATGTTTTCGATTCCGTCGCCAAAAAGTACGACGTGATGAACGACGTGATGAGCGTCGGATTGCACCGCTATTGGAAGAAATTCGCCGTCGGCACCTGCTCGTTGCCTCGCGACCCCAAGATTCTGGACATTGCGGGCGGCACAGGCGACGTCGCCTTGGGCTGGCTGAAAAAAGCCAAGGGCGAGCCCGAGGTGTGGCTCACGGACATCAACTACAGCATGCTCGAGATCGGCCGCGACAGGCTTTTGGACAAAGGGTTCATCGCCCCCGTCGCCGTGTGCGACGCCGAGTGTCTGCCTTTCGCCGACGGGTATTTCGACGTCGTGTCCGTTTCTTTCGGCCTGCGCAACATGACGCGCAAAGAGGCGGCGCTTCGCGAGATGCGCCGCGTTTTGAAAGTCGGCGGGCAACTTTTGGTGCTGGAGTTTTCCAAAGTCTACGAGCCGCTGCGGCCCGCCTATGATCTTTACTCTTTTAAAATGCTTCCGCTTTTCGGCAAGCTGATCGCCAAAGACTTCGACAGCTACGAGTACTTGGTCGAGTCGATCAGAATGCACCCGGATCAAGAGACGCTCAAACGGATGATGGAGGAGGCGGGCTTCGAGAAGACCACCTACCACAACCTCACCGCGGGCGTGTGCGCCCTGCACAAGGGCTTCAGGCTGTCGTGAGCCAAGGCCGTGGCCGAGCCAAAAAGCGAAAGATCCCTCAACCGCGCGAATCGACGGGCGGCAAGCCCGCCAAACGCGCAAACGAACAAACGCGCGGCGCGGGCGCCCTCGGCGTCCCGCGCTGAGCAACCGACAATCAAAGAGCGACAAGCGAGCTTGGGCCAAAGCAAAGCGGATCGAATCAAGGCGGCGAAGAAACTGATTCAAAGCACAACGGCGCGCGGGAGACTCCCGCGCGATCGGGCGCCAACCGCCGAAGAAAACCCGCGGGCCTTGCCTCAAACCGACAAGAGCGCAATCAACAAAACCCAACGCCGAGCGGGCCAAGCAAAAGCAAACGAACCGGCAAGCCCGCGGCGCCAAGCGCGCAGCGCGCAACGCTCAAACCCCGGGATGATTTGCCGCCGCTTTGCCGAAGGCCGCGCCGAAGCGGCGCTTGGCCGGGCGCGGGGCGGCTTGACGCGTTTTTTGACGTGTTTTTTGACGTTTGAAGGGGCGCCCGGCCTTCGTTTTTTTTTTTGCCCCTTTGCCGCAGTCGACTTTTTTTGTCTTTGTTTTTTCTTCAGTTTCCCCGGGGCGAGGGCCGAGCTTGGAACCGCGCCCCGCCTTTGTTCGTTTCGCCGTTTGCAGTTTGCCGTTTGCGCAGGGCGCTTGCGCCTTGGCGCCGTCGCTCGTCGCGCCGCCTTGGGTTGAACGACCCGCGAGGTGAACGATGAATTCTTTTTTTGGGCTCGGGCTAAGCAAAGAGCTGCTCGAAACCTTGGACGAATTGGGATATAAAGAGCCCACGCCGATTCAAAAGCTGGCGATTCCGTTGGCCTTGGAGGGCAAGGATCTGTTGGCCGCCGCGCAAACGGGAACAGGCAAAACGGCCGCGTTCATGCTGCCCTCCATCGAAAGGATGCGCGGGTTTGCGACCGCCAACCCCTCGCCGCTTCGGCACCCCATTCGCATCCTGGTCATCACCCCCACCCGCGAGCTGGCCGACCAAATCGAAGAAAACACGGCCAACTACCTCAAACGCATTCCCCTCCGCCATGGCGCCGTTTACGGCGGCGTCGACATGCAAAACCAAAACGCCGCGCTGGTGAAGGGCTTGGACGTCGTGGTGGCGACCGTGGGCCGGCTGAAAGACCACATCGGCAAAAAAGCCGCCAACCTCTCCAAGGTCGAAATCCTCATTCTCGACGAAGCCGACCGCATGCTGGACATGGGCTTTGTGGACGACGTGCGCGAAATCGCGGCGCTGACCCCCAAGACCCGGCAAACCTTGATGTTCTCGGCGACGTTTTCCGAGCCCATCAAAAAACTGGCCGCCGAGCTGCTGCGCAACCCCGTCGAGGTCACGGCCAACCGGCAAAACAGCGCCGCCCAGAACGTCACCCAGCACGTCTTCGCGACCGACGCCTCCAAACGCGTGGGCTTGCTCAAGCACATCTTCGGCGACTTTCAAAGCAGCCGGGCGCTGGTGTTTTGCTCGACCAAATCGTCGGTCGATTACGTCGCGCGCAAGCTGATCGAAAGCGACCTCGCCGCCGACAGCATCCACGGCGACCGCACCCAGCAGCAGCGCTTGGAAACCCTCGAATCCTTCAAGGCCGGCAAAACCCGCATTTTGGTCGCGACCGACGTCGCGGCGCGGGGGCTGGACATCAGCGATTTGGATTTCGTGATCAATTTTGAGCTGCCGCGCCAACCCGAGGATTACATCCACCGCATCGGCCGCACGGGCCGCAACGGCGCAAGCGGCGTGGCGATCTCGTTTCTGACCGCCGAAGAAACGGAGCTGTTGGACAACATCCGGGCTCTGACCAAACAAGAGCTGCCCATCAAGCAAATCGACGGCTTCCAAGCCTCGTGGTACCGCAAGCCCGCCTTTGCGGACAAAGCGGCCCCCGACTCCTTGCGCGCAAACGGCCGCGACGCCGGCCCGGGCGCGCCCGTTTGCGCGGACGCATCGAGCGGGCGCAAGCGCCGCTCGCGCCGCCCATTGTCGGGC
>CAJPTP010000069.1 GCA_905373555.1 uncultured Francisella sp.
GAGACTCTTTTTTCAGTTTCGGAATCTATAGCGGTCGAATTAGCAAACACACCCTTTTCTTTTTCGGAAAATCATGGAGAAGCGTTGACGCCATCGTTGTCGGCGTTCCCTTCGCCAAGAAAATTAAATCCGACGAAATGCCTAAAATGACCTTTGTGCGTCGGGATCCCAGCATTGAACAGCCGCAACATGACGGTTGGAGCTGATGTTGGCGTCATGGTGTTATGGCGCTTTTTAATGCCAACGTTTCTTGCATAACTCCCATTGATTTCTATTGATTCCAATTGTTTTATATCCATTCTTTTCTTTACTGTGTTTTCTTTCCCTTTGTTTTCTTTCCCTTTGTTTTCTTTCCCTGTGTTTCTTCCCCTTATTTTCTTTTTGGGAATGTATGCGAGAAGTGTTGATATAAAAATAACTATGAAATCATGGCGCAACTTCTTCTCCGCCTGTCGCGTTGCGCAAGCTCGAAGCAAAGCAATCCAGACCTTCAAGGGTCGCTTGAGAGCTTTTCTTTCTATTTTTCAACGCAAACGCAAACAAATCCGACAGGAGAGGGCGTCAACACTTCTCGCAGACTTTCCCTTTCTTTTTCCCAATCTTCGTTTTCCCGAACGCCTCTTCTCCCGCTCCTCCTTTGTTTTCCTCCGGCTTTGTCCATTCGCGGCGCCTTGGCGTTCGGCTGTTGGGGCCGGCCCGGACTGCCCCTCGCCCGTCTGCGATCGCCCCATTGGCCATGACCCGGGATTGGACGGCCGTCGCCTCGATGCGCCGCGTCGCTTGCCTCGAATCCGCCGACGGCAAAACCCGCGAACCGGATTAAAATCAGGCCCGACGGCGCGAGGCGCCGAAAAAACAAGGGGAGCCGCCATGAGCCAACCGCAAGCGAAGAACGGAAGAAACGATCGCGCCGAGACTGCGGCGCCGGGCGCAAGCGAAGCCGACCGGGCCTTCGATTCCATGAGCTTTGAAGAAGCCATGGAGGAACTGGAGGGCATTGCCCGGGACATGCGCGGGGAGATGTCGCTTGAGGAAACGCTGGAAAAATACGCCCGGGGCAAACGCTTGACGGCTTTGTGCGACAAAAAGCTCAGGGAGTTTGAGGACAGGCTGGAGCAGCTGGATCGGCAATACGGCGCAAAAGATTCCGACGGCAAGCCGGACGCCGCGGCGCGGCCGGAATACGATGACGCCCTCTACGAGGACGAGCCGATGGACGGCGCGTTTCGCGACGAGCGCGGGTATAGCGACGAAGACGAGCGGCGCAGCCCAACGCAAGACGCGTTGAATCGGGGCGGCGCCTGCCGCCGCGCGGCGGGGTTGGGCCGCTCTTCCGACCTCAACCGCAGATAAGCAGGCCGGATCGGAGCCCCTTCAAACCCATCCAAGGAAGAAACATGGCCGCGCCCGAATCCACCCGCAGCAAAGCCCAAGCGCCTGCGCGCAACCCCGGTTGCGCCTTGACGCCCATTGAACAGCGCGAGGACTGGGAAAGCCTGCTCAATCGGTTGGAATACCTCTCCGGCGTGATCGAGGACGAGAGCGCCTCCCTTGAGGATGTCGCCCGCTGCTACCAAGAAATGCTGGCAGTCAACAAGCGGCTCCGGCCCCTGTTCGAGTTCCAAGGCCAAACCTGCATCCTCAAGGATGGCGTCTTGGCGCCTTTCGACGAAAGACTCGCGCGATAGCGCCGGCGCGATCCCACGCCCCCAAGTCGAAGCGCGGGATCGACGCAGGATTTGGGCGACCCTTGGCGTTTCGAGCGTCGCTCCAACCGGCCGCGCGCCTCGGCGGCCTTGGGCCCCGGCGCTCGCCCAACCCGCAACGGCTCCGAGATCGGCCCGCGCGGCGCGCCGCCGCCGGGCTCAATCGACGCGCGGGGCCCGCTTTGCGCGGGGCGCCCGGCGCTTGCGTTGCGCCGGAACTGCGGCTTCGACAAGCGCGCAGCCCCAACCGCTTGGCGCGCGGCCCGGAACACTCCCCTTCGGTTTGGGTCGGCGACCGCCGATTCTCGAACATTGGATCCAACCGCAGGGGCCGCCCTTGCGGGTTTTTCGTTTTTTTTTTCAAAAGTTGCGCGCGACGGGCTTTGACCCGCTTGGCGAAATTTCTGTTTTTTGGGAAACCCGATAACGCTGCTTGGGGCGGTCTTGGGGGAGGGAAAACCTTGGGGAAAGCCCGAGGAAGGCATGGCCGAACCATCCCGATTTTGGCGGAAGGCCATCCCTCATCCCGATTGACCCTGTTGTTCCCCTGCGCCGAAGACGCGCAGCGCGGCGCAGGATCCCCATTTTGCGCCTTAAGGATCGCCCCGAAGAAGCGTTGACCCTCCCATGGTTGGCGTTCCTGCCGCCTAGAGGGCCAACAATCCAACGCAGCCCTTTAACCGACATTTGAAGCGCCGGGATTGCGATTCTTCGCGCTTCCGCGACAGGGCGTCCGGGGCGCGCGCCCGCGCCATGGTTTGATGGCGTTGGGAACGTCAACGCTTCTTGCATGCCGCCCATCGTCTCCAAGTCCGGCGCAGCGCGGCCGATTTTTCCCCCATGCCGATGCGATGCGATCGGGCGAGCCTCTTGGTTTTCCGCCGCGTTTTGTCGGATCGGCCCGGACAAGCAAGAAGCCGCGAAAGAGCGCCGCGACAAAAAACGGGGTCGCCGGGCTGAGCGGGCGCCCGCCTCGTCGTTCCCCCGGCGCCCAAGGCCGCTCGACAGACGCCGCGCGCCCAACGCCGCTTCAGCTTGCCCCGAACAATCGGCAAGGTCAGCGCCGTTGGGGGCGAAGACGCGAATCCCAGCGACCGGATTTCCGACAACGCTCGGCGTTTCGGCAAAATCCGGGCAAGCTTTGGGGCAAGCGCAAGCGCAACGCAGCGGCGGCGTCTGCCCAAGCCCCGCGCCCGGGCCCGGCGCCGCGCATTCCGCTGCGCCCGCTTCGGCACCAGCGCGCCCGACAATTGCTTAAGGCGCGGCGCAAGATGCGGCGCGGCGCAAGCGGGATTGTTTTGGGATTTTCCGGAGGAACCATGCCCAAGCCAACAACCGAATCCGACCTGCGCGACGCGGCGGAGCAATTCGAAAAACCCAAGCCCATCGGCGAGGGCGAAGGCGCCTTCCAGCTTTGGCGCGCCTGCGGGGTCTCGCGCTGCGAGGAGGCCATGCGGGCGCATCTGCCGCCAAGCGGGCCCGACGAGACGCTGATCGACGCGATGCGCTACGCGGCCCTTTCGGGCGGCAAAAGAATCCGCGCCCTGCTGGTCTTGGCGGCGTCGGACATGGGCGAGCGCGACGGCGAGGCGCTGGATCAGGCGATGGCCGCGATCGAATTCATGCACGCCTATTCTCTGGCGCACGACGATCTGCCCTGCATGGACAACGACATGCTGCGCCGCGGCCTGCCCACCTGCCATGCCCGCTACGGCGAAGCCAACGCCATGCTGGCGGGCGACGCCTTGCAGACCTTGGCCTTCGAGACCATTTTGAAGCCCACCCCCCTGCCCGCCGAGCGTCGGCTGCGCGCGGCGGCGGTTTTGGCGCAAGCCTCGGGGGCGCGGGGAATGGCCATGGGCCAAGCGGTCGATCTGAACCACGTGGGCAAGGGCATGACCCTTCAAGAGCTTGGCGCCATGCACGCGCTCAAAACCGGAGCCTTGATTCGCTGCGCCGTGTTGCTCGGCCACTATTGCCTCAAAGAAACGAGCGAAGCGATCGCCAAAAGGCTCGGGCTTTTCGGCTCGAAGCTCGGCTTGGCCTTCCAAATCGTCGACGATGCGCTGGACGCCACCAAAAGCTCCCAAGAGCTTGGCAAAACGGCGGGCAAAGACCAAAAAGACGGCAAACCGACCTACGCGACGCTGCTTGGGGCCGACGGGGCTTGGGAACAAGCCAAGCAAGCCACCCAAGAGGCGATCCAAGCCCTCGAAGGGCTCGACAACGCCGACAGCCTGCGCCGGCTCGCGGCGGCCATGCTGCGCCGAAAGCGCTGAGCCCCGCCGCTTTCAAGCCAACCGGAATCGGCGCCGATCCGCCGCGTCAAGCCATCGGCGGCGCGCCGGCGCGGCGAATCAAGCGCGCTGCGCATGAGGCGCCGCCGCAAAGCCTTGCGAGGCGCCAAGGCATGCCGGCGCATGAATGAGCAAGCCCCACGCTCAAAAAGGATCCGGGCCGGAGCGATCTGCGCCGAACCGGAAGCGCGACGCGGCGCCGCTATGGGGCCGATCCCGAGCAAGCCCAGTCAAGCCGAACACAACCAACCTCGGATCCCAAAGCCGGCCTGTAACGCGCGGAGCGGGCCTTTCCGCCTCCGATCCCGGCCCAAAGCCAACGCGAATCGATGCAAAACGAGCGGCGGCGGATCGTGTTTTGCCGGCACGCGCCTTGCGCGAGCGGCGAGCGCGCTTCGACGCCGCCCAACCCTGCTCGCGCCGGGCGGTTGGCGACCGCCCGCAAGCCGGACGCGGGCGGCGCGAACCCGAGCCAAGCTCGGGCCAAGCGCAAAGAAGGCCGGGGCCGGCGGGCGCGCCGACCAAACCGACCAAGCCATGGGCAGGCGCCCACCGAGGCGCAACCGACACGAAGGGCAAACATGAAACCGCAAATCGGCTCGGAAGACTTTCAGCGATTCTTGCTTGACCACCCCTCCGGAAAAGACCTGTGGGCGCGGGAAAAGGCGTTTTTCGACGACAAGGCCGAACGCCATTGCTTTGGGCAATGCGCCTTGCAAATCGGCATGGGCCGGCTGGATTGCATCGGCAAAGCCAAAACCGCCAGCAAACTCGTCCTCGGCGACGGGCCCTCCGAGCTGGGCCATTGCGACGCGCTGGGCGCATTCGACGCGCTGCCCTTTGCGCGCTCGAGTTTGGACGCGATTTTCATGCCGCACACCTTGGAGTTCGCCGCCAACCCCAGGCGGGCGCTGCGCGAAGCGCACTCGGCGCTGCGCGACAACGGCGTGATCGCGATCACGGGCTTCAACGTTCTGTCGCTGTGGCGCGCGAGCCTCTTCGCCGGCGCCGCCTTGCCCCGCGCGCGCTCGACAGTGAGCCTGGGGCGGCTCAAAGATTGGCTGGAGGTGCTGGGCTTTCGAGCCGGAGAGGGCCGCTTCATGGTCTATACCCCGCTCGCGCGCTCGGCGTGGTGGCTGAAGCGCTGCCAATTTCTCAACGCCGCGGGCGACCGCTGGTGGCCCATGGGCGCCGCCGTATATGGGCTCACCGCCCGCAAAACGACCTACCCCGTGGACTTGCTGCCCGAAAAAGAGGAAGCGCTCGAAGTGGAGGCGTGGCTCAAGCCTGCGGCCAAAACGGCGGCGGAAAGCATCCACGTCCAAGCGCGCTGAAACCCAAACGCCGTACCCTCGCCGCTTGATCGCCAAGCCAGGCGGCGGGGGTGGGCGGCGCTTGTTTTTCTTTGGCTTTCGCAAAGCCGCCGCCCGCCGGCCCGCGTCCGACTGAGCTTCCCTTCCGCGCGCTTTGTTTCCGCTCCGCTTTTTTTGCCCCGCCTTTTTTTTCCCAAAAAAGCGCAAAAAGCAGAGAAAAAGCGTCGACGCCCCGCCCTTTCGGCGTCTCTCTCACCGATCGCCGAACCCCCAAAGAAAAACTCTCGCGGCGGCCTTTGAAGGTCGGGATCGTTCGCCTTCAAGCCGCCGCGACATGACTCCGGCGGTTAAATTTGATATGAGCCGTCACTTTCGAGCCATCGCTTTCATTCGTTTTTGACGCCGCCGCTTCTTCGAGCTTGCGCAACACGACAGCAGGAGAAGCAGTTGCGCCATGATTCATAGTGTTTTTTGATATCAACGCTTCTCGCATGCTTCCCCCAAAAATAATCGCGCGCGCTCCGCCTTGCATCCCTTCGCCCCGACCTTGACCTGCGCCCTCCCCTCACTTTCCGCCATGCTCCAATCACCGCAAACCCGGATCGAAAGCCGGGCCGCAAAAAGGGCCGGCCTTGGCGCAAAACACGGCGG
>CAJPTP010000070.1 GCA_905373555.1 uncultured Francisella sp.
CAAGTCGTGGCCCGCGCGGGCGCGGATCCAGCCCTTGCGCGACAGCACGATCGTCAGCGGCTCATCCAAGGCGGCCTGCTGCAGCGCGGAGCGTTCCTCCTCCTTGATCTCCGTGCGCCGCGGATCCGCGTATTTTTTCCTGTCTTCCTTGATTTCCTTGGCCATCAAGGCGCGCATCAGCCGCTCGTCGCCCAAGGCGCGGGTCAGCTGCGCCGTTTCCTCTTTGAGTTGATTCAGCTCCCGCTCGAGCTTGATCCATTCCATTTTGGCCAGCTGCCGCAGCCGAATCTCCAAAATGTCATCGGCTTGCGCTTCGGTCAAGCCGAATCGCCCCATCAGGTCGGCCTTGGGGTCGTCGCTGTCGCGGATGGTTTGGATGACGTCGTCCAAGCTTAGGAAAACGATTTGCCGGCCTTCGAGGATATGCGCCCGCTTTTTGACGGCGTCGAGCCGGAAGCTTAGACGGTTGGCGATCGTTTCGAGGCGAAATTCGATCCACTCGCCCATGATTTGGGCGAGATTTTTTTGCTGCGGCTTGCCGTCGCGGCCGATCGCCACCAAGTTGGCGGGCACGTTGGTCTCAAGGTCGGTTTGGGCCATCAGGGCGTTCATCATGTCTTCGACGCCGATTTTCGACGTCTTGGGCTCGATGACGATGCGCACGGGGTGCTCGCCGTCGGATTCGTCGCGCACGCGCTCGACGTAGGAAAGCAGCAGCGCCTTGGCGTTGAGCTGCTCGCGGCTCAAGTTTTTTTTGCCCGACTTGGGCTTGGGGTCGGCCAACTCGTCGATTTGCGACAGGATTTTTTGCGTCGAGACGTTGGGCGGCAGCTCCTCGACCACGGCTTGCCATTGCCCCCGCGCCAGCCTTTCGACCTTGTAGCGGCAGCGCGTCCTGAAGTTGCCCTTGCCCGTTTCGTAGATGGCCTGGATTTCCGCCTTCGAGTCGATGATGCGCGCGCCGCTGTGGAAATCGGGGCCGGGAACGTAGCGCATGCACTGCGCGACCGTCATGTCCGGCTTGCCGAGCATGGCGACGGCCAAATCCGCGATCTCGCCCAAATTGTGCGACGGGATTTCCGTCGCCATGCCCACGGCGATGCCGCTGGCGCCGTTGAGCAGGACGAACGGGAGCCTCGCGGGCAGCGCGGATGGCTCGGAAAAAGCCCCGTCGTAGTTGGGCACGAAGGGCACGGTGCCCATGTTCAGCTCCGACAGCAGCAGCTCGGAAATCGGCGTGAGCCGAGCCTCCGTGTAGCGCATCGCCGCCGGCCCGTCGCCGTCGCGCGAGCCGAAGTTGCCCACGCCGTCGACCAAGGGGTAGCGCATGGAAAACGACTGCGCCATGCGCACCATGGCCTCGTAGGACGAGCTGTCGCCGTGGGGGTGGTATTTGCCCAAAATCTCGCCCACCACGCGGGCGGATTTGACCGGCTTGGCGCCCGGGGTCAGACCCATGTCGCGCATGGCGTACAGGATCCGCCTTTGCACGGGCTTTTGCCCGTCGGCGACGTCGGGCAAGGCGCGCCCCTTCACCACGCTCATGGCGTATTCCAAGTACGCTTTTTCCGCGTAGAGGGCCAAGTCGAAGGAATCCCCTTCGTCTGTGCGGTCAGTCATTCGGCAACCTCAATCTTTCAGCAACCCGTTGTTGCGCTCGGCGGGGGAAAAAAGAGGGGCGGGGAGAAGGCGCCGGGCCATTTCCGCCCTCTCCAATAAAAAATTATCCGGATCGCGCCGCGACCCAAAGCGCGGGACCCCATTCCGAGCTTGGGCCGTGATGATAGCAAAGCGCGCCGAAGGGCGTTGGTTTTCGCGCCGCCCCAAGGCTCGCCCCTAGCCAAGCGGCGCATCCGGGGCTGCGCCCGGCCATCCCAAGGGCGGGGGCGGGGGATCGCTGCGCCGAATCAGCGTGATTTCGCCGCGCTTCATGTCCCAAGACAAAATCGCCGTGTCCGCATGGTCTTGGCCCGGGGTTTGCCAGCGCGCCTGCGCCAAGCACTGGTCGGCGCGCAGAGTCGGGCGCAGGAAAAGAACGTCGATCGCAAGGCGCCGCGGCGCGTCGTTTCCGCTTGCGAAACCGAACAGCCCGTCGGCGATTTCCTCCGCCCCCAAGGCATGGGGCCGTCCCGGGGTTTGGCCCGAGAAGGGAACCCAGATGAGTCTTCGGCCCCGGGTTCCCCCCTCGCCGCCGGCGCCGGCGCCGGCGTCGGCGGCGAGGGGGAAACCGAGCGCGCGATCGCGGCCCCTTCGATGGCCTCGTTTCCCCAATCGATGAGCTTCGCTTGGGCCAGGGCGGCCGCCAAATGGCTTTTGCGGCCCAGCCCTTTGCGCGTGAGCGGCGCGAAGAGCAACTCTTTTTCCGACGCGCTTGGCGCTGCGCCCGCGCCTTGCGGCGCGCGCTCAAAATAAAAAAGCAGGCCGCCGAGCAAGCCGACGATCCGGGCGTCTGCGCCCAAGCGCAGCGGAAGCGTCGCGGGCGCTTCGCCCTCTTTGCCTTCGCGGTCGGCAAAAAGCAGCCATCGGCTATTACCCGATCGAGCGTCCCAAGAAACGGCCAGCTGCGCGGGGCTGCCTTGCGGGTCGGTCAATGCCAAGGCATGCAGCGACGAGGAAGGGGGCTCCGGCCGGGTCAGGCGCGCCGCGAAGCCCGCGGGGGCGATCGAGGCGCCGAGCGCCCGATGCGCCTCGAGCGTCTTTTCCGCCTGCGGCTTGGCCAAGCGCAAATCGACGTACCCTGCGAAAGAGCGCCCGGTTTGGGCCGATTGGGCGGAAACGAAGAGCCGGCCCGGGCCGAGGGGCTCGGCGCGCAGGTCAAATCCGGCCAAGGCCGCCGCAGGGCGGCTCGCGGACGGCCCCTCCAGGGCGTTGATCGCGTCGGCCTCCGCGCAAATGCGCAGGCGCGGATGGCCAACCCAAGCGGGCGGCAGGGAAAGCAGGGAATCCCGCCCCAAGCGCAGGGCGCGCAGGTTGTCGGCAAGCTTCCTTTCGGCGTCGGACGGCTCGCCCGTTTTGGCCGGCGCCGGCGCCGAGGCGGTCGGGCCGGCGGGGTTTGCGGGATCCTTGGGATCCTCGGTTCGGCCGAGGGCGCCGAAGGTCAGGCAAAAGCCGCCGAGCGACGTCGGAATGGGAACGATGCGCTTCAGCCCCATGGCGCCGGTCCGCCCCGACGGGCTCAATGCCTTCAGCCATTTTTCCTCGGACAAGACGTCTTGCCACACGGGCCGGCCGCTTCTGACCCCCGCCGAGTCGGCGGTTTGCAGGCGGCCTTGGCCCGGGGCGGGGCGGATCCATCGAAAGTCGCGCCCGTCCGCCTTGAATCCGAAACCGTCGCGCAACGCCCAAGGGTCGTCGACGCCGGGGGGAAGCGGCCCGAGGGGCGATGCGCGTTGCGGCGCCATGGCAGCCTTTCTTGTTTGTCTCGTTCTTGCCGCAAGCGGGATGCGACGGGGCGGCGTTTCAAAAACGCCGATTCTAAGGCAGGCCCCCGGCCAAGCGGTTTTTTTGTTCAAAGTTCTTTGCGGCGATCCGGCGATCGGCGGATGGGGGAGAAACGGCGGCGGACTGTCTTTCCCAAGCCGATTTGGCGCGGGCGCCCCGGTTCGCGCGGCCGGCGCGGTTGCGCGAGGAACTATAATGAAACCCAACCGTTTTTTTCCGAGGCCGGCTTGCAAAGGCGGACGCCGACGTCTCGGCGCGCCGCTTGAAGGCGGGCGGTTGCGGTTTGGGGGCGCGCCGGCTCTTCGGCGCGCTTGGCCGAGCCTTGCCCGTCGCAATCGGGCCCGGCCCTTTGCCCCTTGCCCCAACGGCGGCTTTCGGGCGTCGGCGCGTCCGGCCGGCTTGAGCGAAGACCATGAAACCACAGACTTTGTACGACAAATTGTTCGACAGCCACGTCGTGAGCCAAGAGCGGGATGGCACGGCGCTGCTGTACGTCGACAGGCATTATTTGCACGAGGTCACCTCGGCCCAGCCTTTTGAGGGGCTGAGGCTGGCGGGGCGCAAGCCTTGGCGGGAGAGCAGCGCGCTTTTGACGGCCGACCACAACACGCCGACCAAGGATTGGGACAAGGGCATCGCCGATCCCGTGTCGCGCCTGCAGGTTGAGACGCTGGATCGAAACGCCCGCTCCATCGAGCCTTTGGCCTATTTTCCTTTTCGCGACCCCCGTCAGGGCGTGGTGCATGTCGTTGGCCCCGAAATGGGCGCGACGCTGCCCGGAATGTCGGTGGTGTGCGGCGATTCCCACACGTCCACGCACGGCGCGTTCGCCGCTTTGGCCTTCGGCGTGGGCACGTCCGAGGTGGAGCTGGCGCTGGCCACGCAGTGCGTCGTGACCCGCAAAATGCGCCCCATGCTGGTTCGCATCGACGGCGAGCTGCGGCCCGGGGTCAGCGCGAAGGACATGGCCTTGAGCGTCATCGCGCAAATCGGGGCGTCGGGCGGGACGGGCTGCGCCATCGAGTTCGCGGGTTCGGCGGTGGAAAGCTTGAGCATGGAGGGCCGCATGACTCTGTGCAACATGGCCATCGAGGCCGGGGCGCGCTCGGGGCTCGTCGCCGTCGACGACAAGACGGTGGAATATCTGCGCGGCCGCCCCTTTGCGCCGCAAGGCGAGGAGTTCGGCCGCGCCGAGGCGTATTGGCGTTCCTTGCGCAGCGACGAGGGGGCGGCGTTCGACAAAACGGTTGCGCTGGACGCCCAAGACATGAGCCCCATGGTCACGTGGGGAACGACGCCCGAGATGGCGACGACGATCGACGGCGCCGTGCCGTCGCCGGATGACTGCGCCGATCCCGTCAAGCGATCCGCCGTGGAAAGGGCTTTAAGCTACATGGGCCTGCGCCCCGGGCAAAAGATCGCCGACATTCCCATCGACGCCGTTTTCATCGGCTCGTGCACCAACGGCAGGATCGAGGATCTGCGCGCCGCCGCCGCCGTGCTGAAGGGCAAAAAGATCGCCCCCAACGTCAAAAAGGCGCTGGTCGTGCCCGGATCCGGCGCGGTGCGCCGCCAAGCCCAAGAGGAAGGCTTGGATCGCGTGTTTGCCGAGGCGGGCTTCGAGTTTCGCATGCCGGGTTGCTCGATGTGTTTGGCGATGAACGACGACAAGCTCGAGCCCAAGGAGCGCTGCGCCTCGACCTCGAACCGCAACTTCGAGGGCCGCCAAGGCAATTTGGGCCGCACCCACCTGCTTAGCCCCGCCATGGCCGCGGCGGCGGCGATCGCCGGCCGCTTTGCCGACGCAAGGGAGTTTGCGTGATGGAACCGTTCGTGTCTTTCGAGGCGCCGGTCGCGCCCATGGATCGCGAGAACGTCGACACCGACGCCATTTTGCCCAAGCAATATCTCAAGATGATCACAAGGACGGGGTTTGGGCCGTACTGTTTCGACGAGTGGCGCTATCTGGACAAGGGCGAGCCCGGGATGGACTGCTCCAAGCGCCGGCTCAATCCCGACTTTCCTTTGAACTTCCCGCGCTACAAGGGGGCGGGCATACTGCTGGCGCGCAAGAACTTTGGCTGCGGATCCAGCCGCGAGCATGCGCCGTGGGCGCTGCTGGGCTATGGCTTTCGCGTCATCGTCGCGCCGTCCTTCGGCGACATTTTTTTCAACAACTGCTTCAAAAACGGCATGCTGCCCATCGTCTTGAGCGAAGCCGACGTCGATTGGCTTTTTGCCCAAACCCTGAGCCGCGAGGGGTATCGGCTGAGGGTGGATCTGCCTTCGCAAACGATCTTCGCGCCCGACGGGCGCGAGCTGAAGTTCGACGTCACCGAGCACCGCAAGCGCTGCCTGCTGGAGGGGTTGGACGAGATCGGCTTGACCTTGCAAAAGGCGGACGCCATCAAACGATTTGAGGCGCGCCGGGCCAAGCTCTACCCGTGGATGTTCGCGCCGCCCCCACGCAAGTGACCATCCGGCATCGCGCCCAAGCTTTCGCCCGCAACAGGCTCGGCGC
>CAJPTP010000071.1 GCA_905373555.1 uncultured Francisella sp.
CCATCATTTTTTAAGGATATTATTCGCCGTATCTATCGAATGAACTTAATTGAACTTCAACAGCTTCTGCGACCTCTCTAAATCCAACGTCGTTTTTATATATTTTTAGCAAGTTCAATATATCGCCCACTGTCTGCGCTCGCTCGATCATGGAAAGCAGCGCGCTCCATCCTCCGGCGGAGGGCTTTTGCCGGATCCACTGCGGTTGGGTTTCTTTCTCATCGTTCGTTTCCTGATCTTCGATGTCATTTTCCCTTCTGATCTGTTTCAATGCCCACATAATCAACGATGATTTAACAAAATCAAAGCATTGACCGTTGTCGAAATTTTCTGTCTCGATTGAAGTATAAAAACAGACATTAAACAGATTAATGATTTTGCTGATCCAACCGGGGCCTTTTGGGCCCAAAACATTTACATTCGATATCAATAAGGTCTTTTCGCTTGTCAGCAAGAGGCCGTTCTTATAAGTTTTGTTAATTTCCCATGGCCATCCTCTGCAAGCGCGCAAGTCCGACCCTCTGATCAGCTGAACATACTCGTCGGTTCTAATCACAAGGACAAGCTCTTCATTGTCAATCCGGGGATCATTGAGCATTTTGCTCTCCTACGCTTTGCCGTGTTAAGAAAAAAGAAGGGAAAGTATGCGAGAAGCGTTGAAACCCTCTCCTGTCGGAGTTGTTTGCGCCAGTGTGGAAATCAAAGGAAAAACTCTCAAGTGACCGTTGAAGATCCGGATTTATTTTCTTCGAGCTTGCACAACACGACATCCAGATAAGCGGTTATGTCATGATTTCACATTTTTTTGATATTAACACTTCTCTAATACTTTCCAAAAGAATTAAGATCTATTTCCATGAAGCAACTAAAACACCCTGTGCTCTTTTTTATTTTCATAAAAAGTCATAGCAAGTAACGCTGTATTCAACAGCTTCCGCCACCTCTCTATATTCAACATCATATTTGTATATTTTTAGAGATTGAAATATATCTTTAACAGTCTTCGCTTGATCGATTCCGACAAGCAGAGCGCCCCATCCCCCGGATGATGGTTTGTCTCGGAAAAACTGCGGATAATCATCTTGCTCTTCAAGTTTCTCCCACTTTATTACCCCATAGTAGACGCGGGCATTTTGAGTTGCCCACTTCTTTATTGATCTTTTTATAAAACTAAAATTTTTGTCGGCGTCGATTGGCGAAGTTTCTAACGACACTGCATAAAAATTACTTAGAAAATTAAAAAATTTACCAATAAAATTACCCCCATACACAGAACAAATTTTTATTCTTGATATTTTCGTTGCTTTCTCTGACGTCAAAAGAATGCAATCTTTGTACTTCTTTTTGATTTCCCACGGCCACCCCTGAATAGCATCCAGATCAACCGCCCGAATTAACTGCGCAACTCCGTCGGTTCGAATCAGAAAATGGATCTCGTCGTCTTCCGTTGGGTCAAGGGAACACATTGTCGATCTCCTCGCCTTCATCGCGCTTCGCGATAACGAGCGGTTGCAGCAAGAAACAGCCGGCATTCTCCCGAACGCTTCCGGCGAGCGGTTGCGGCACTGCCCCCATCGATGCGGGATGACGGATGGGCTTGTCGTCAAACCATGAGCTTAGCGCAATGACAACCTCGGGCAGGCTTTCCATCGCATCAGAATCGTATTGTCCATTCTTGTTCTCTCTTAAACCGCCCAGGGTCGTCCGTTTGCCGCGCCTCCGGGAACGACGGCAAAACCGCGGGGCTTGCCCCGCCCCACGCTCCGGCGTCGAGCCTTTGCGGCCGCGCCGCTTTCGGATGCCGCCCAATTCACCCCAAAGGCTCATCGCATCGCCTTGACGGCGTCCTTAAGATGTCAGGATCAAACCGGCGCGCCAAGCTTCCCGGGCGTCTCGGCGGCGCCTCGGAAAAACCCGCGCGGATCAAAATTCGACCCCTGTTTCATCAAAACGCCTGGATCAATCGGGCATGGACGGCCAACCGGGCCGACCGGGTTTCGTTTCCATCGAGCGCAAAGAGCGCGGGCCTCTTTCTCGACGGCTTATTCGTTCTTGGCGTTTTTGTCGATCCCCTTTGGCGGCCGGGCGGAAATCTTTGACGCATGCCGTGGCCGGGGGGATGAGGGCATTTGAACGCGATTGAGGGGAGCGGCGGCGGGCGCTCGCTTGGAGACTCCGATCGGGCCCGCCTTTTTCGAGGCCCCAACCGATCCCGACGGGCCCAATTCGCCGCCGCTCGATCCCGACCTGTTCGATTTTCGCCCTCCTGCCGCAACCGGCCTCGATCCCGCGGCTTTCCCCGCTGCGACGGGTTTGCCCAAGCGAACTCGGGGCGCGCCGCGCGAGAGGAACGATGCGCCGGACGCGGGATGCGCGGCGCGGAGGGGCGCGGCCGGCCTCTTGGGCGCGTCGGCCGAGCGCTCGACCGAGAGCCCTTTTGCCCCAAAATCCGACAAAATCTCGGCCAAAAGCGGCATGGACTCGCGTTCGGCCTCGATCAGGCCGTACGGGGGGTTGACGATGAACATGCCGCTTCCCGTCATCCCGCGCTCAACCTTGTCCGGATCGACGCAGCGCAGCCGCACCTCATCGAAGGGAACCCCAAACTCGGCGCAGGCCGCGCGCAGCTTGACCGACATCGCCTCGCTTTCGCTGCGGCCTTTGAGGATGGGATACCAAATCATGGCGCAGAGGGCGGAGAACTTGCCCAAGGCGGCCCGAAGAGCCTTCGGGGCCCGCAGATAGTCCGACACGACCTCGTAGGACGGGTCGATCAGGGCCACCGCGCGCCGAGGCGGAGGGGGCAGGACTTTGGCCAAGCCCTCGAAGCCATCCCCCTTTTCCGCCAAAGCCATTTTTCCCGGGGCGTACTTGCCGACATTGCGCCGCAAGAGCTCAAACTCTTTCGGATGAGCCTCGAACAGCCGAAGCTTGTCCCCTCCGCGCATCAATGAGGCGGCCAAAACCCATGAGCCCGCGTAGCGGCCGGGCCCGGCGACGTTGGCTTGCGCTTGCGAAAAGCGCTCCAAGCGCCCGTCTTTGAGCGGGCTGTCTTTCAGCGCCAGCCACCCGCTTTGGCTTTCCGCCAAGCGCTCGGCCCGCGGGTCGGACAGAAGGTACATCCCCGCCCCGCTGTGCGTGTCGACGTACCAAAACGGCTTTTCCTTGAGCTTGAAATACTCGATCGCCTCAAACAGGCAAAAGTGCTTGAGCGCGTCGGCGTGGTTGCCCGCATGAAAAGCGTGTCTGTAACTCAGCATGTTCGAATCCTTGGGACGTTCCCCGATCCGCCCGGCCCTCAAGCGTTCCGCTTGCCCGTCTCTTTGGCCAGCTTTTGGGTTTCGGCCACAAATTCCTTTTGCTTGGCCAGAGCCTTGCCCGAATCGATCGCCATGGCCGCCATTTCGACGCCCTCCCCCAAGTCATTGGCGATCCCGGCGCAGTACAGGCATGCCGCCGCGTTGAGCAAAACCACGTCGCGATGGGGTCCGCGATCCCCGCTTAGCGCCGACATGATTTTGTCCACTGACTCCTTGGGGCTGCCGGCGCGTATGCCCTTGAGCGACTCGGCCCGTTTTATGCCAAACCGCTCGGGCTCGATTTCGTAATACGAGATCTCGCCGTCTTTGAGCTCGGCCACGCGGGTGGGGCCCGTGACCGTGATTTCATCCAAGCCATCCGAGCCGTGCGCCACAATCACGCGCTTGCGGCCCATTTGCTTGCTCGCGTGGGCGCAAATGCTCAGCAAATCAGGATGGAAGACGCCCAACACCTGGTTGGCCGCGTCGGTGGGGTTGGCCAAACAACCCAAAATGTTGAACATCGTGCGCACCCCCAACGCCTTGCGCACGGGGGCGACGTATTTCATCGCCGCGTGATGCATCTGCGCGAACATGAAACCCACGCCGCACTCCTCGATGCTTTGGGCGATCTGCTCGGGGCCAAGCTCAATGCAGGCGCCCATCTGCTCGACGGCGTCGGCCGCGCCCGACTTGGAGGTCACGGCGCGGTTGCCGTGTTTGGCGATCAAGGCGCCCATGGAGCCCGCGACGAACATCGCCGCCGTGGAAATGTTGAAGGTTTGGGCGTTGTCGCCCCCCGTGCCGACGATGTCGACCAGCTTTTCCTTGTTTTTGGCGGGCACCTTCACCATAAACTCGCGCAGCGCGTTGGTCGCCGCGACGATCTCGGAGTTGCTTTCGACCTTGATGCGCAAGCCGATCAGGATGGCGGCGATGGCCTCGGGGCAAACCTCGCCGCGCATGATCCGTCGCATCAAGTCGGTCATCTCGTCGTAATAGATCTCGTTGCTGTCGATCAGCCTGTTCAAGGCGTCTTGGACGCTAAACATCTTTTCTCCCATCCGGCCGACGCCATGCGGCGCGGCGCTTTGCGTTGCGGGCTTGGGCCCGGTTGTTCCGACGGTTCGTCGGGCTTTGCCGCGCGCGCCGGGCTGTGGGGTAAAACAGAAAGATCAGCCGCAGGCGCCCGCGGCTGATCTTTGAATTCGGCGCGCCGCCTCACGGACGGGCTTGCGCCTCAAGCTGAGCCAGCGCGGCCTGAATGGAGTCGAGCAATTCAGGCCAGTGGCGCCGGTCGACCCCGGCGATGTTTTTCGCGTTGAATCGGGCGCCGATCCGTTTCAGCTCCGCCGCGCCGCCTCGCGTGGCGGTCAGCCTCAAGACCAGCGGGCGGATCCTGTTTTGGTAATACTGCTTGCTCAAGTTTTCGTCGGCCAAAATCGCCTCCATCGTCCCGGACTTGCCGGATGCGCGAGCCGCGGGCGCGGCGCGGCGCGGCGCCCCCGCAGCCCGAGGCGCGCCCGGGCCGAGGGCCGATGGGGGGAACGCCGCCGAATCCGCGACGGACGAGACAGTGCGCGCGAACGCGGGCTGCGGCGCAGCGGGCGCAGGCGCGGGCGCGACCGGCGCGGCGGCGGCCGGGCCGAACTCGGCCGCCGCGGCGGCGCCGGCGCTTGGGCCCGCGCGCAGAGCGCTGAACTGGCGATCCAAGGCGTCCATTTCGCGCGACGCCTGAAAATTGGACTGCGCGGGCCCGGGCGGGGCGCTTTGCTCATCCTCCAGCTCATCGATGCGGTTGAGCAGCAGCGTGTAGGCCTCCTGCCATTTTTGGGGCGGCAAATCCATCACGCTGGTGACCCCGTAGCGGCGGATGATGTTCCAAGCCTCGCGTTGGCCGTCGACCCCGGGCAGCTGGGTGAGGCGCAAAACAGCGGGCACCAGCTCCTTGGTGACGAATTCGGGGTCTTGGTAGAACGACTCGACCGGGTCTTCTTGGGCGGGGGCGACCTCAACCGGGCGCGGGCTGAGTTCCCGCACCATCTTGTCGTACGCCTCCTTGTCCAGCTCCTCGATCGTCTTTTTTGGCTGAGGATCCGTCTGCGCCATGCCTTCGTCGAAGGACGTCAAATCGGACAAATCGATTTCGATTCCCCCGCCCGCCCCCAAGCCGTAATCGTAGTTGTCCAAGGCGGAGGAAAAGCTCGCCGCCCGGCTTTTGATCTCCCCCAGCGATTTGGGGTCGCCGAAGTGGCCCGCCGACTTTGAGGAAACGCCGGACGACGGCTTGGCCTTCGTCGCGGGGGCTTTGCCTGTCTCGGGAGCTTGAGGGGCTTGAGGGGCTTGGGCAACCTTGGAAGCTTGGGAAGCTTGGGGAGGTTGCGAAGCCGGCTGAGCTTGGGCCGAACGCGGCGCCGCCTGCGGCGCCTCGATCCCGGAAGGCTCCCGGGGCTCGGCCTCAAAGACCGATGCGGGCGAACCGAACAGGGAGGCTTCGTCCGAAGTTTCAGGCCTGGGCGCCGCCGGTTGGGCGGAAACCGACCCATCGAGCCCAAAAGCCCCCGCCTCAACGTCCAAAAAGTCGTCAAGATTGAAAACCTGCTCCGCGGGTTCGCTTGCGACGCCCCCGGGCTGCGGCTGCGGTTGAGACTC
>CAJPTP010000072.1 GCA_905373555.1 uncultured Francisella sp.
GTCTTGCTTGGCGCATTGGCGCAAGAGGGCGCAGGGCAGAGCGGGCGGGGCGGCTCGGGGCGCCGGGCGCGCCGGATGGCGCAACGGGCTGAAACATCGGCGGAGTTTTGCGCCCGTCGCTTGCGTTTTTGGCCTCTTTGCCTATAATTGCGCCTTCGCCGATTGGATGAAGCTGTTTTTCCGATCGCAAACCCCTGCGGGGGGCGAAAAAAGAATGGCTCGAGGGCAGACAAGCCGACGCCGCCGGGCGCCGCGCCTTCGGCTCGACAACAACATCAGATTGCGAACGGAGCAACACCATGCCGAAGATGAAATCCAAGTCGAGCGCCAAAAAGCGCTTCAAAGCTTTGGGCAACGGCAAGTTCAAAAGAGCGAGCGCCTTCAAGCGCCACATCTTGACCAAAAAAACGACCAAGAACAAGCGTCAGCTGCGCGGCGTCCGCGTGGTCAACGAGCGCGATATGGAATCGGTCAAAAGGATGCTGCCTTATCGCTGATCGGATGGCCGATCCGCGATTTTGACCTGATCGACGCAACAAGACCTGATCGACGCAACCAATTTCTTGGAGTTTGAGCTATGCCACGCGTAAAAACCGGAGTGACGGCCAGAGCCCGTCACAAAAAAGTCATCGCCGCAGCCAAGGGCTATCGCGGCCGCCGCAAGAACGTTTACCGCATCGCCAAGCAGGCGGTGATGAAGGCGGGTCAGTACGCCTACCGCGACCGCCGTCGCCGCAAGCGCGAGTTCCGCCAGCTGTGGATCGTGCGCATCAACGCGGGCGCCCGCGCCAACGGCTTGACCTACAGCCGCATGATGAGCGGCCTGCGCAAGGCTTCGATCGAGATCGACCGCAAGGTTCTGGCCGATTTGGCCGTCTTCGACAAGCCCGCTTTCGCCGCTTTGGCGAAAAAGGCTCAAGCCGCTTTGGCCAACTGAAGGGCCGGCGCCTCGGCGCTCGGCGCCGGGCCTGCCCCCAAGCCGCCAAATGGCGGCTTTTGTTTTGCGCCGTTGTTTTTTGGCGGCGACTCGCCTTTTGCGCATGCACATGACCGTTACCAGAAAGGACACGCCCGAGCTGCGCGAAGAGCTCTTGGCCCGGGCCATCAACAACGAGATCTTCAAGCAAGCGGCGGTCAAGCGCGGCGTCGACAAGAGCGCGGGCTACAAGGCCAAACTCAAAGAGATCGACAAGCAATCCAAAAAACTGGGCTTGGACAAGCAGCCCTTTTTCAAGGAGCGCTTGGAGTTCACCCGCGGCGAGCTGTTGGCGGAGGAGTTGGGGCGCTCGTTGATTGAGTCGGCCAAGCCCACCGAGAAGGAAATCGCCGACGAATACAAGAAGTACGCCGACTTTTACAAAGGCACCAAGAAAGCCACATTCCGCGAGATCGTGGTCAAGGACGACGCCGCAGCGGACTTGGTTTACAAGGATCTTAAGGCGGGCAAGCCCTTTGCCGACGTTTTGCAGGATCGCTCCATCGATCCGCACAAAGAGCAGCTGAAGAACGACGACAGTCTGCCTTCTTTGAATTTCGCCGACGTCAAAGCGGCCGATCCCAAGCTGCATGACATGCTGGTCAAGCTCAAGCCCGGCGAATACAACAAGATTCCCTACTCGGCGGGCGGCAACCTGCACATTTTCGGCGTGGTGTCCGTTTCCGACGCCGATGTTGTGCCGTTGGACAAGTACAAATACACCATCTCGATGTTGCTGAAAGAGCAAATCGCCGAGCAGCAGATGCGTCAAATCCGCTCCGCGGCCAAAGTTGAGCTCAACAACTCCGCCATGCCCGCCGCCGCCAAGGCGGTCGTGACCGCGCCCCTCGCCAATGGCAAGGCCGAAGCGAAGCCCGCCGCGACGGACAAGGATGCGAAGAAAGCCGACAAGCCCGCGGCCGACAAGGCGGCCAAGCCCGTGAAGGCCGACAAGCCCGTGAAGGCCGACAAGGCTGAGAAAAAGGGCGCCGAGCCCGGCGCCAATGAGGCGAAGAAGGAAACGTCCGCCCCCGCCGCGGCTGAGAAGAAGGCTGAGGCGCCCGCCAAGGACGAGAAGAAGGCCCAAGCTCCCGCCAAGGACGATAAGAAGGTCAACGCCGCCTCGGCCAAGTGAAGCGCCGCCTCGGGCTTGCGCCCGGGCGTGGGTCAAACGGCCCGTCGGGCAGAGCCCGTCGGGCCGTTTTTTATTCCGCGCCCGGCGCGGCCGCGCTTGGTCGCGTTCGGGTCGAATGCGGTGTTATGATCGTCGCTTTGCGAATTTATGTCGGCGCCCGGGCCGGTTGGGCCGGGGCGCGAAAGGAATGGGAAAGATGGTCGACATCGATCGGTTGCTGGGCGAGGCGACCGCTGAAATCGAGGCGGCGGGGGATTTGCGGCGGCTGGACGAAATCAAGGCCAAGTATTTGGGCAAGTCGGGATCGATCGCAGCCCTGTTGAAAGGCTTGGCGAGCCTCCCGCCGGAGGAGCGCCGCAGCCAAGGCCAGACCGTCAACGCCAAAAAAAACGAGTTTTCCCAAAAGCTGGAGGCGCGCCGCGAGCGGCTGCTCAAAGAGCGGTTGGACGAAAGGCTCAAGGCCGAGGCGCTGGACGTCACGCTGCCCGGCCGCCCCGCCCCCGCCGGGGGACTGCATCCGCTCACGCTCGCTCGCATGCGCATTGAGGCCCTGTTTCGCTCCATGGGCTTCGACGTGGGCGACGGGCCCGAGATCGAGCGCGACTTTTACAACTTCCAAGCCCTGAACATCCCCAAAAACCATCCCGCCCGCGACATGCAAGACACCTTTTACGTCGAAAACGGCGACGTGCTGCGCACGCACACGTCCCCGATTCAGGCGCGCTACATGCTGCAAAAGAAAAAGCCGCCGTTTCGCGTGATCGCCCCGGGCAAGGTGTACCGCGTCGACTCCGACGCGACCCACTCGCCGATGTTCAACCAAATCGAGGGGCTGTGGGTCGAGGAGGGCGTGACCTTCGCCGACCTCAAGTCGGTGTTTCGGATGTTCGTGCGGGCGTTTTTCGAGGCCGACGATTTGAACGTGCGCTTTCGCCCGTCTTTTTTCCCGTTCACCGAGCCCTCGGCCGAGATCGACGTCATGGGCGAGCGCGGGTGGCTTGAGGTCGGCGGCTGCGGCATGGTGCATCCCAACGTGCTCACGGGTATGGGCGTCGACCCCGAGCGCTACACGGGGTTCGCGTTTGGGATCGGCATCGACCGGTTTGCCATGCTGCGCTACAAGGTCAACGATTTGCGGCAGTTTTTCAACAACGATTTGCGTTTTCTGCGCCAGTTTCGGCAATAAGCGATCGGCGACGGTCGATCGGCGGCATTCGCGGGCATAGGCGGCGCGCTTCTTGGCCGACGGGGCAACGCGCCCGGGCGGCCGGCGCCGCGCCGGCGAGCGCATGGGCCGGCGTGAGCTTGGGCTTTTGAAGGGCATGGATCGGTCGGGCGGGGACGCCCGGGCGCTTGCGGGCCTTGCGCGCATCGAAAGCCGAATGAAGCGGCCGGCCCCGGATGGGCGGAGGAAAACCATGCCAAGGCGTTCTTGGCAAGAGAGGCGGCAATGCGGGTTTCGTACAAGTGGTTGAACGAGTGGATCGATTTGAGCGGCTTGAGCGCCGAGGAAACGGCGGAGGCTCTGACCATGGGCGGCGTCGAGGTCGAGGAGGTGGTCGCGGCTGCGCCCGAGTTTTCGGGCGTCGTGGTCGCGAAGGTGCTGGACGCCAAGCCGCACCCCAACGCCGATCGGCTGCGCGTGGCCGCGGTCGACGCGGGCTTGGGCGAGCCCGTTTCGATTGTGTGCGGCGCGCCCAATTGCGCGCCCGGGATCACCGTTCCGTGCGCTTTGCCGGGCGCCCGGATGCCGGATGGGACGAAGATCAAAAAAACCAAGATGCGCGGCGAGCCGTCGGGCGGAATGCTGTGCTCGGCGCGGGAGCTGGGGTTGTCGACCGACCACTCGGGCCTGATGGTCTTGCCCGATGGGCTGAAGCCCGGGGCGGACATTCGCCAAGCTTTGGCGCTTGACGACAAGATCCTGGATTTCAAGATCACGCCCAATCGCCCCGATTGCTTGAGCGTCAAGGGCGTGGCCAGGGAGTTGGGCGCCTTGACGGGCAGGCCTTTGAAAGCGGTTCGAATGGCGCCCGTCGATCCGTCCGTCGACGACGCCCTGCCCTCCGAAATCCAAGCCCCGAGGGCTTGCGGGCGCTTCGTCACGCGCGTCGTGCGCGGGGTCGACCCCTCCGCCCCGACCCCCGATTGGATGCGCGCCCGGTTGGAGTCCTCGGGCCTGCGCTCGGTCGGCTTTTTGGTTGACGTGGGCAATTACGTCATGCTGGAGCTCGGCCAGCCGCTGCATATTTTCGACCGTTCCAAGGTGGGCTCCAAACTGATCCCGCGTTTCGCCAAGTCGGGCGAAAAGCTGGAGTGCATCAACGGCAAGACCGTTGAGCTCGACCCGACCGACTTGGTCATCGCCGACGAGAACAACGCCTTGAGCGTCGCGGGGATCATGGGCGGGCAGGCGTCGGCGGTGGATGAGTCCACGAGCTCGGTCGCGATCGAGTCGGCCTTCTTCTTTCCCTCGGCCATCATGGGCAAGTCGCGCAAGCACGGCTTCGCGACGGACTCGTCGTACCGCTTCGAGCGCGGGGTCGACCGGGAGCTGCAAACGCTCGCCCTGGAGCGCGCGACGCGGCTGATTCTCGACGGCGCGGGCGGGCAAGCCGGCCCCGTTTGCGAGTCCTTGGGCGATCTGCCCCCCGCCAGGAAAGCCCCCCTGCGCTACGCCCGGGTGGCCAAGGCGCTGGGCGTGCAGGTCGAGCCCAAGGAGATCGACGCGATTTTCGGCCGCTTGGGCTTTTCCGTCGAAAAGACCGCCGAGGGCTTGGTCGCGACCGAGCCGTCGTTTCGTTTCGACATTGGGATCGAGGAGGACTTGATCGAGGAGGTGGCGCGCGTGCGCGGCTATTCCAAGATCCCCTTCGAGGCGCCGGAGGGCCGCATGCTGATGCTGCCCGCGCGCGACCGGCTCGGGGCCGCCGACGAGGCGCGCCGCGCCATGGCCGCGATGGGCTATCAGGAGGTCGTGAATTTCCCGTTTTCGCGCCGCGAGTGGGAAGCCGATTTCTACCCCGAAAACGCCGAGCCCATCGCTTTGGCCAACCCCATGCAGCAGGACGTGGGGCTGATGCGCTCGGGCTTGGTGCCGGGCTTGGTGCAAACGATGCTGTACAACGTCAACCGCAAGCAGGAATCCGTTCGGATTTTCGAGCTGGCCTTGGGCTTCGACCGCTACCCCAAAGGGGCCGAGCGCGAGGGCGAACGGCTGGGCGTGTCGTTTCGGCAGCGGCCGAAGATCGCGGCCTTGAGCTTTGGGCCGACGCTCGAGGAGTCGTGGGCGTTGGGCAAGGGCCGGCGCGCGGCCGATTTTTTCGACGCCAAAGGCGAGGTGGAGCGGCTGCTGATGGGCCGCAAGCTGCGCTTCGAGCCGACCCGGTCGGCGGTTTGCCATCCGGGCCGGGGCGCCGACGTGTGGCTGTGGGATGAATCCGCGCGCCGACCCGCCGCTTGGGGGGCGCTGCCTTTCGAGGGCGAGGGCGCCGTCGAGCCGGAGCGCAAGGGCAAGGGAGGGAAAGCCGAAAAAGGCGAGTGGCGCAAGATCGGCTTTGTGGGCCAGCTTCATCCCGCCTTGGCGCAAAAGTACGGCGTCAAAGGCGAGCCCGTCGTGTTCGAGCTTTTGGCCGACGTTTTTGAGACCGAGACGGGGGCGCGCCGCCAAGACGTGCCCAACCTGCCGCCCGCCCGGCGCGATTTGGCTTTGACGCTCGACGAGTCCGTGACCTACGGGCAGTTCGAGGGCAAGCTTCTGGGCGCCTTGCGCGAGGCGGACAAGGAGGGCTTGGTCGGCGCCGTGCGCCTGTTCGACGTGTTCAAAGG
>CAJPTP010000073.1 GCA_905373555.1 uncultured Francisella sp.
TCTTTGTTCTTGGCTTCGTTTTCGACGCTTTCCTTGTCGGCAAAGCATTTGAAACGCAGGATGTTGTTTTGCGGAGGAAATTTGTCAAAGCCTCGTCAACAATGATTTCGCCGGACAAAACCCGCGCTTGAAAATTGATCTTATCTTGGTTATGATATCGATTATCATTTCTGTTTTGGCGAATGAGTTTGGGTCATTGCCCCCGCTTTGAACCATGTCCGCATTGCTTTGCGAATCGAACCAAGCCGGGCGGCAAGCTACGGAGGAAATCCGATGTTGGGGATTTACAAACGAATGATGGCTTACGCCCCGGAGCGAAGGTGGGGGGCTTGGGCCGCCGGTTTGCTCTCGGCTTTGTCCGCGCTGCTGACGGCTTGGGCGTATTGGTTGGTCGCGGATTTTCTTCGCGGCGCGATCGTCGATGGCAATCTGCGGGGGGCGGCGAGCGTTGCGGCGGCCATACTGGCGCTGTTGATCGCGGGGCAGATCGTTTATCTGCTGTCGGGGTTTTTCTCCCACTTGTTGGGTTTTCGCTTGGAAACCAACCTGCGCAAAAAAGGAATAGAGGGGCTCACGAGCGCGGGGGCCCGCTTTTTCGACCAACGCGCGTCGGGTTACGCGCGCAAGACCATTGACGACAACGCGGCCAAAACCCACATGGCGGTGGCTCATTTGATCCCCGATTGGGCGCATGCGACCGTTTTGCCGGCGCTGGCCGTGGCGGTCGGCTTCCACGCGGGGATGGCGACGGGTTTGGCGGTTTTGGCTTGGGCGGTGTTTGCCGCCGTCAACATTCCCCGCATGATGGGCAACGGGGAGTTTATGAAGCTGTACACCAAAGCCTTGGAGGATTTGGCGTCCGAGACCGTGGAATATGTGCGCAATATCCAAGTGATCAAGATATTTGGTTTGACGCTGAACTCCGTCAAAGCTCTGCGCAAGGCCATTGACGGTTACTCTCAAGCGGCGTTTGCTTACACCAATTCCTGCAAGACCCCCTATTCCCTGCATCAGTGGGCTTTTATGGGCTCCGGCGCAATTTTGGCGATTTTCGCCGCGGCTTGGGCGTCCGGCGCTTGGGGCTTGGCAAAGCCTTTGGGGGCGGAGGCCAAAGCCGATTTGGCCGTTCAGCTTGCGATGGCCTTCTTCTTGATTTCCGCTCTGTTCGTTTCTGTGATGAAGATCATGTGGTTTTCTATGTACCTCTTCAACGCCAAGGACGCGGTGGATAAGCTGGAAAGTTTGTACGGCGAGATGAAGGCCGCGCGGCCCCCGCGCGGCAACGAGGGCAAGATCGACGGCAACGGGATCGAGTTTGACAATGTGACTTTCTCTTACGGGCGGCGCAAGGTCTTGGACGGACTGAGCTTCAAACTTGAGCCCGGCAAAACCTATGCCTTGGTCGGCCCATCCGGCGGGGGAAAAACAACGATCGCCAAATTGATCGCCGGGTTTTTGGCCCCCGATTCGGGCGCGGTGAAGATCGGCGGCAAGTCTTTGACGGAGCTTTCGGAATCCGCCGTCGCGCAAAGCGTGTCCTTCGTGTTCCAAAATCCGAAGCTGTTCAAGGGCAGCATTTTGGACAACGTGCTGGCGGCGAAAAAGGGCGCGAGCCGCGAAGAGGCGCTGAACGCCCTGAAGGCGGCGGGGTGCGGGCCGATTTTGGACAAATTCGAGCAAAGGGAGGAGGCGATCATCGGCTCCCAAGGCGTTTGGCTGTCTTTGGGCGAGATTCAGCGCATCGCCGTCGCGCGCGCCGCGCTGAAAGACGCGCCCGTCGTGGTTTTGGACGAGGCCACCGCCTCGATCGACGCGGACAACGAGCACGAAATGCAAAAGGCGCTCAGCAAGCTCATGGCCGGGAAAACGGCCGTCATCGTGGCGCACCGGCTTTCCGCCATTCGCGGCGTCGACGAAATATTGGTCGTCAAGGACGGGGCGATTGCGCAAAGGGGCAGCGACGCCGAGCTGAGCCGACTGGGCGGCGAGTACGCCGAAGCCCAAAGACTGTACCAAGAAGCCAACGAATGGAGGATGAGCCATGTTTGAAAATGCGCTTCGGCTTAAGTTGGGGTTGACCGAGCAAGGCGCCAAGGACGGCGGCCGCTCCGTCGTAGCGTCGTTTTGGTCTTATGTGGTTGCGATGGCGGCCGTCGCCCCGCTTTTGCTTGTCATCGGCCTGCTCACGGGCGAAATCGGCAAAGAATGGCTTTGGCCTTCTTTGACCTTGGCCGTTGTCTCTTTGGCGGTTATGTATCCGGTTCTGCTGTGGGAATACGAAGCGATGTACGTTTCGACTTATCGCGAAAGCGGCAATCTGAGAAAAAGCATCGTGCGCAAGCTCAGTCTTTTGCCCTTGCCGTATTTTTCCCGCAAGGGTTTGTCCGACCTGTCGCAAACCGTCATGAGCGACGTCGAGGGTTTGGAGCACGCTTTGAGTCACGCCGTGCCCAAAGTCGGCGGGTTGGCGCTGTTCTACCCGATCGTCGCCGCGGCCTTGCTGGCGGGCAATTTCAAGCTGGGGCTGGTTTGCGTGGCGCCGTCTGTTTTGGGGATCATGGCCATTGCGCTGACCTATCCGCTGCAGGTGAAGGCCCGCCAAAAAAATTTCGACGCGTCGCGCCGCAATTCCGAAGCGATCCAGGAGGCCATAGAGCTGAATCAAGAGATTCGCGCCTTTGGCTTGGGGGAGGAAACGCGCGCCAAGCTCGACCGTTTGGTCGAGGAATCCGAAAAAACGACCCTGAAAACCGAAAGCCTCTTGATGGCTTTGATCGGCGTCGGCTTTTCTTTACAGGCCATTGCGCCCGCCGCCGCGCTGGCCTACGGCGCGGCGCTGTGCGCCCAAGGCCAATGCGGCGTTTTGATGGTTTTGGCGTATTTCCTCGCCGCTTTGAAACTGCGCGAGTCCATGGACATCGCGAGCGAGCTGATCGCCGAACTGTACGCCGTTGTTCCCAAGGCCAACCGGATCAAGGCGTTGGACGCCGATTTGGAGAGCGGCGGGCAAGACGCTCAATTTGACTCTTTCGACGTGGAGTTCAAGGGCGTCGAGTTTGCCTACCAATCCCGCCCCGTTCTGCGCCAAGTCGATTTCATCGCGCGCCAAGGGCAAAGCACGGCTTTGGTGGGTAAAAGCGGATGCGGCAAAACCACCGCGCTGAGGCTGGCTTCGCGGCTGTTGGAATGCGACCGGGGCGAGATTCTCGTGGGCGGGAAAAACGTCAAGGATGTGTCCGCGGAGTCGCTGTTCAAGCATGTTTCCGTCGTGTTTCAGGATGTGACTTTGTTCAACGCCTCGGCTTTGGAAAACATTCGCGTGGGCAGGCCCGAGGCGACGGACGAGGAGGTCAGGCAAGCGGCGAAGCTGGCCGGGTGCGACGAATTTGCGGAAAAACTGGAAAACGGGTACGACACCCTCATCGGCGAAAACGGCTCCTCCTTGTCGGGCGGGGAACGGCAGCGGCTGTCCATCGCCCGCGCGTTGCTCAAAAACGCGCCGATTTTGCTCCTCGACGAGATTGCTTCGTCTTTGGACGCGGCCAACGAAAAGAAGGTTCAGGACGGGATAAACAAGTTGATTCAAGGCAAGACGGTCATTGTTGTTTCCCACAGGCTGAAGTCCATAGAAAAAGCGGACAAGATCGTCGTTTTTGACGAAGGCGAAGTTCAAGCGGAGGGGAAGGCCGGGGAGCTTGTCGATTCTTCCCCGCTTTACGGCCGGTTGGTCGAAAAATCGGGGATGGCGGAGCAATTCCGCTACTGACGGCCGCCAAGCCCCAACGACTTGGCAAAGCGGCGCGCAGCGCCCAGGATTCGCTTAAAAACCCGCCGCCCATCAATTTGGGTCGGCGGATTTTTTGTCAGCCCAGCGCGCAACGATTTGCGGCGGGAAATACAAAAAGCTTGACCGCTCAAAATGAATTGGCAAGAGCCCGTGAAAAAAGCGTTGCAAAACAGCGCGCGTGAGCAGCCGAAGAGGCTCGGCCTTCCCTTGCGCAGGCAATCTTCGGGTTCATTTTGAAAAACCGGCTTCGTCGGCGGCTGCGGCAAACTGGGCTCGCAAGGTTTGGTCAAACGCCGCCTGTCCTTTTTCAACCTTTCTTCTCAGCCCATCCGGCGTTCTTTTCATATCTTTCAGGTTGTTTCTCAGGTTCCTTCCGCCCATACAGCCTCATTTCCTTTTTTTCTGCCCCCGGGGGGCATTTTTGACGCTTTGTCGTTGCTCTTGCTCGCGCTTTGAGCCGCTCTTTCAATGCGCATTTGAGCGTTGTCTTCCCCTTCATCCCCCTTCCACTTTTTCTTTTTCACCCCTTCCATCCTTTCTATCCTTTCCATTCCCCGCTTTTCCCTCGTCCGCTCAATCTGAACCACCCACTCTGCGTTCCTTGTCGAGTTCCGCCGTTTTTATTCGCCGAAGGCGCCGCGGCAAGCGGAGCGGCGCGCCGATTCGGCCTTCTGCCTTCCGGACAGCGCCTTGGGGCGGAACGCTCGCCCCCCCCCCCCGGGGGGGGAAAAATTGGGAGAAATTCAATCGAGGCGGCGGTCGGTCGGCCCTAGACGAGAAAAAAAATGGGGGAAAGGCGCCTCATGACTTGAAAGATAATGATAATGATTATTATAATCGTAGTTTCCGACAACGAGCCCGTTCCCGCAGGGATGGCGCAGGGCGCCTGAAGGCCCCGGGCGTTGGGGCGGCGCAGCCAAAAAGTGAGGAGAGCGCAATGTCTGAACTATGGGATCGGTATTGCGAATTGAGAAAAGCCAACAAGCGCATGTTTCTTCGCGAGGGGGCGAAGTCTTTGGGCGTGACGGAGCAAGAGCTGGCGCAGTCATCCCCGACGCGCGTGTGGCTGGGCGGGGACGTCAAGCCGCTGGCCCTGCGGATGAGGGAGTTGGGCCTGGTGAAGTCGATCGTCCGCAACAGCGTCGCCACGCACGAGAAGACTGCGGTTTATGAAAACGTGACGATGACCAAAACGGTTGGGTTGGCGCTGAACGTGGGCGAATTGGATCTGAGATTTTTCGTCTCGCGTTGGAAAAACGCGTTCGCGTTCGCCGACGGCGTGAACGGGCGCGACAACCGCTGCGTCAGGTTTTTTGACGACAGGGGGGCGTGCATTCAGCAGGTTTATGCGACGGAGAAAACCGACTCCGGGGCGTGGGATCGGTTGATCGCCGATTTCCGCAAGGACGGCTCGCCGAAGCTCCCCGAATCGGCCCCGGACGACCCCGAAATCAAAGCGCGCAACGAAAAATCTTTGGAAGGGGGGCAATTGGCCGATTTTCAAAAGGATTGGGCAAACCTCAAAGACATCCACCATTTTTCGGGGTTGCTGGAAACGTACGGCCTAAGCAAAGCCCGGTCGTTTCGTTTCGCCCCCGAGGGCATGGCGACCAAAGTGAGCGCGGATGCGGCCGAGGACATGCTCAAGCAGGCGCGCGACGCGGGATTTGATCTGATGACTTTCGTGGGCAACCGAGGAATCGTTCAAATTCAAACCGGAAAGATTCACAACGTCGTTCGGTCAATGGGTTTTCTGAATGTCTTGGATCAAGAAGAGGAGCGTTTTTGCCTTCATTTGAAGGATTCCGACGCCGCCGAGGCTTGGGTGTGCAGGCGCCCGACCAGGGATGGCGTGGTCACCAACTTGGAACTGTTCGACGATTGCGGCAGGTCGGTTGCGTCCTTCTTTGGCAGAAGAGAGGAAGGGAATCCGGAAATGCCGGCGTGGAGCGAAGTTTGCGCTCGCATTGCCTCCACCCATGCGGTGGCCTGATTCTTTTTCCGGAGCCAAAGCCAATGAGCCGTTGGGGCGAAGCTTGCGGGGCGCAGCCAGGGAATTGGC
>CAJPTP010000074.1 GCA_905373555.1 uncultured Francisella sp.
GATCCGAAACCGGGGCGGGCGCCGGGGCCGGGGCCAAGGCCGGATCCGACGACGGCTCGCCCGGCGCCCGGAAGCCCGAAACCTCGCCGCCATCCTTGCCCAAGCGCGCCGCGCCCAAAGCCAAGAGGCTTTCCTCGCGATCGCGCCGCCTCATCTCCAACAGCCGATCTTGGGTCAGGCGAAACAAATCGCCGTAGCTTTTGACCATGCCGAAGCGCTCGAGCTTCTCCACGATCTTTTCGCCCAAGCCCTCGACATCCATCCCGGGCCGCGACACAAAATGCAGCAGCCGCCCCGCGCGCTGGGCGGGGCATTTCAGCCCGCCCGAGCAATACGCGGCGGCGTCGCCCTCGTTTTTGACCAAGGGGCTGGAGCAAACCGGGCAAAGCTTGGGGAAGCGAAAGGGGGGATGGACGGGCTCAAGCGATCCGCCCGGCCCTTTTTTCATCGGCCGGGCGGACAAATCCGCGCGCAAGACCTCGGGAATGACGTCGCCCGCCCGGTAAACCACCACCTCATCGCCCTCGCGCACGTCCTTGCGCGCGATCTCGGCTTCGTTGTGCAAGGTCGCGCTGGACACTTCCACGCCGCCGACGTTGACGGGCTCGAGCTTCGCCACCGGGGTCGCGACGCCCGTTCGGCCGATTTGCACGTCGATGCGCAGCAGCCGCGTTTGCGCCCTTTGCGCCGGGAATTTGTGGGCGATGGCCCAGCGCGGGGCGCGGGCGATGCTGCCCAAACGAGCCTGACTGTCCAAATCGTCGACTTTGACCACCACCCCGTCGATGTCGAAGGGCAGGCTCGAGCGCTCGCGCCCGATGCGCTCGTAGAACGCCAAAACGCGCTCGGGGTCGTCGCTGCGTTGCGTCCAATCCTCTTGGGGAACGGGGATGCCCAAGGCGCGCAGGTAAGCCATCTCCTCGCCGTGGGTCGAAAGCTTGGGCCCGCCCTCAAGCCGGGCGATCGCGTAGCCGAAAAACTTGAGCCGCCGCTCGCGCGTGACGGCGGGATCGAGCTGGCGCAGCGACCCCGCCGCGGCGTTGCGGGGATTCGCGAAGCCCGTTTGCTTGCGCAAGGCGCGCGCCTGCGCGTCGCCGCTTTCCGGATCCGCCAAAGCCAAGGCATCGTCCAGCAGCCGATCCACCGCCGCCAAGGCACCCTCGGCCCCAGCGGCGCCCGGACGAACGGCCGGAGCGAGCCAGCGGCGCAGCGCGTCGGCGGCGCGGCCCCGAAGGGCGTCCGCCGCGAAGCCTTCCGCTTCGGCGCCGGGCCGCGCCCCCAAAAGACGGGCGATCTTGCCCAAAGCGGGCGCGGCGCGCGGGTCGAGCGCGGGGTCGCGGGCTTGGGGCATCGCCCCCAAAGGGGATGCGCCCTCCCCCGCCGCCTCGGCGCGCTCCAACGCGGCCCGCTCGGCGGCGAGCGGCGCGTTGCGCTCGAGGGATTTGAGCAAGGCGCCGCGCAGGCGCCTGTCGTTGAGCGCCGCGAAATCGGCCTTGAACATCAGGCATTCGCCGCGCGCCTCGATCAGGCGCGGAAGCTTTCCGCCGACAGGATTGAGCTCGTTGGGGATCGCATCGAGCGCCAAAACGTTGGCGGTGACGTTCTCGCCCGTCGTTCCGTCGCCGCGCGTGGCGGCGCGGGCCAGCTTGCCGTCGACGTACAGGAGGCTTAGGGCCAAGCCGTCGAATTTGGGCTCGCTGAAATAAAAAACGGGCGAAGCCCCGCCCGCTTCGGCCAAGCCTTCCTCGACGCGGGCGAAAAAGCCGCGCATCTCCGAATGGTCGTATGCGCCTTGCTCGTCAACCGGCGAGAAAGCATTGGTCAACGACAGCATCGCGACGGCGTGGCGCGCGGTTTCGAATCCCGCCTTGACCCTCGCCGAGCCGACGCTGCGCGTCGGGCTGCGCGCATCGGCCAAGTCGGGCCGGGCGCGCTCCAAATCCTCCAGCTCCCGAAACAGGGCATCGTATTGGGCGTCGGAGATCAGCGGGGCGTCTTTTTCGAAATAGGCGACCCGGTGCCGATCGATTTCGGACGCCAAACGGCGCATTCGATCCCGCAGCCCCTCATCCGTTTCGCCCGATCCCAAAGGCGAAGAGCCATCAAGCTGCCCCGCCTCATCCCCGCCCAAGGGCGGATGCGCGCTTTTGTCGGTCATATCGGTCTTTGCCGCCCTGTCAAAACGGCGCCGCCTCATGCAATTCGGGGCGCTTTGCGCCCCGAATTACGCCTCGGCGCCAAAGCGCCGCTCAACGAAACAGCCTGTGCGCCAGCTCCCCGCCGGGCGGCAGATTCCTCGAGGCCATGCTGTAGCGGATCTTGTCGATGTCCTTGCCGATCTTGCGCAGCTTCTCTTCCTTGAACTGTCGGCCGTGAACGTCGTACATGCCCATCCCCACCGCGTTGCAAAGGTTCTGGACGAAGTAAATGAACTCCTCGAACTCCATCCCCTCCAAAGGCATCAGCGCGATCGCGGCGTCGAAGCGCAGCTCGGAGACCGGCTCATCGCCCCGGGGCAGCGGCTCGTCGTTGGGCCGAACCAACCGGAAATAGCCCTTGTCGGGGTCGGGGTAACGAATCACCCCGTCGACGCCGCGGCCAAACCCATGCTCGGCCAAACGCGCCTCCAGATCGCTCGCTTTGGCGGGCTCGCCCAGCGCCATGAAGATCTCGACCGTCCTGTCGTAGTCGAAGCACAGGTTGTCGATCTTGCGCACGTCGGACATGAACGGCTTGACGTCGGTCACCGACATCCCGGCGGACATGGTTTTGGCGAACTCGTTGCAGTTGTAGCAAAAACGCTTGATGTCCCTGTCTTTGGCGATGAAATCCTTGCCCACGGCCTGCATGCACACGATGAAGCCCTTGTACACCACCCCGGGCTTGGGCACGACGTTGACGTAGTTGTCGTCGGTCGTGAGGCCGATCATGCGCACGGACGTGCGCACGCGCAGCTCGGGCGCGGTTCTCAAAACCGTGGGCTGACGCAGGCCGATGTACACCTTGTAATCGATTTGGCTGTTGACCCCCGCGATGTTCTTCTCGGCCATGCGGTACATATTGACCTTCAGCTGCGCCCATTGCTGCGGCTTGGTCTGAGACAGGGACTCGACGTCGATCTCGTCGCCCTTGCCGGAATCGGGGCCCTCGTCGTCCTCGTGGGCGTCGCTTTCCGGCGTCTTGGACAAATCGATCAGACGCTCGGGATCGGGCAAAAGCAGGTCGGGCATCTCGACGTCGGCCAAAGCGCCTTGGGGCGCGTCGGGGTCTTTGTCCGACAACACCAAAATCGGCGGGCGGGCGGCGGGCTGTTTTTTCTGCCCGCCCAAGCCGGCCCAATGTTTGGCCATGTCCAGGGCGCGGCCCAGCATCCCGCGCGGCTCTTTGCCTTTGCCTTGGCGCTCGGCCGGCCCCGGCTCGCCCGAGCCGGCTTCGGCGACGGCGGCGCCCTTGGCCGTGGCCTCTTGCCCGGATTTCCCGACGGGCTCGCCTGGCGCGGGGGATTCCTCGCGCGCCGCGGCCAAGCCCTCGGCCGCGCCGTCTTGCGCCGCGCCGCCTTTGTCTTTGTCTTTGTCCTTGGCCTTGTCTTTGTCCTTGGCCTTATCCCGATCCTTGCCCTTGCCTTCGTCTTGTTCTTTGTCCTTCTTGTCTCGGCTTTTTTCCTTGTCTTTCTCTTTCTTGCCCTCGCCCTGCCCTGTCGTCTGGCCTTGGGCTTGATCGCCTTGGGCGTTTTCGCTTTCGACTTGCTTCGAGGGCACGCTGCCCATCTCGTCGGCGTCGGCGGCGAAGAGCCGTTCGGGCGTTTCGCCCTCCTCGGCGAGATCGTCTTGGCTGCCCACAACCTCGGACTCGGATTTTTTGCGGCCGCCGGCCAAGCCATCCGGCTCGGGCAAGCCCGCATCCTCTTGCGCAGCCTCTTGCGCCTCCTCTTGCGCGTCCGCAGCCGCAGACACGGACTCAGACGCAGACGCGTCCCGAGGCGAAGCCTCGGCTTTTGCCTCGCCGTTTTGCTCGGCGCCGCCGGGGGGCGTCGGCTCTTTCTTCGGTTCTTGCGCTTCGGCCGGCTCCGCCTCGGGCTCGGAGCCGAGAGTAGGCTTGTCGGGGGACTCGGCTTCGCTCTTGGCGCCCGTTTCGCTCGCGGCTGCCTTGGCGGGCTCCGGCGCGTCCGGGCCGGCCTCCCCCGCTTTCTCTTCAGTCCGGGCCTTCGGCTCGGGCGCCGCCTTTTCTTCGGGCCGGCCTTCGGCCGTCGCGTCGGTCTTCCCCTCCGCCTTTTCTTCGGCCTTCTCGCCAACCTCGGCGCCCGACTTTTCTTCGGCCTTCGCCGCGTCTGTTTCGCCCTCGGCAGCCGCGCCCTTGCCTTCGTCCGCGGCCAAAGCATCGGGCTTGGGCTCGTCCTTGGCCGCGCCCAAAGACGGCGTCTTGGATTCGGCCTTGTCGGCGCCGCCTTGCGGCTCGCCCAATCCGGCGGCTTGTTTGTCCGGCTTTGCGAGGGACGGCGCCGCATCCATCTCGCCGCCGCCCGACCCTGCGCCGCGGCGGCCCAATGCCTCGAGCTCCTCAAGCTGCATGCCGCCGCTGATTTCTTTGGCCTCGGCGGCGGGGGCGGGCTCAAGCGCCCCCGCGTCGTCGGACGCGCCCTCCAAGCTGCGCAGGCGGATGCCGCCATCCTCGTCAAGGCGGCTGTTGATGTCGTCCAAGATCTCTTTGGCGCCCGATTGGTCGAACAGGGCGCGCCGGCGGCGCGATCTGGTTCGCTCGGGGCGCTTTCTTTCGGCCGTCGCGGCGCCGGCGATCAGAGGCTCGTCGACCCCCGACTCCTCCATGGCCCGCAGCGAGCGCTCGATGCCCTCGACCAAATCCTCGCTGACCGTCTCCAGCTCGGCGTTGTTCCCGGACAAAACATCCGACCAGCTTTCGGCTCGGGTCTCCTTGCTTTCCTTCCCCGCTTGGGGCGCGCCGGCAGCGGATCCGTCTTCGGCCGCGGCGGCCGTTTCTCTTTGCGAATCCGGCTTGGCCAAGCTCTCGCTTTCTTCCGCGGGAAAAGAGGGCGCCTCTTCGCCCCCTTTGCCGGAAGCGGCCTCGGACTCCTTCACCGCGGCGCCGTCGGTCTCGCCCTGCGCCGCCGCATTTTCGGGTGGGCCGCCGCGCTCGGGTTGCGCGCTCTTTTCGGCTTGCGCCGGCGCGGCGCCCAAGCTCTTGTCAAGAGCGGGCAGCGTCTCGTCCGGCTTGCCTTGCTCGGCGGAGGGCGCGCCGGCCTCGGGCGCCGCAGCCTCGGTCGCCGCAGCCTCGGTCGCTGCGGCGGCGCCTTGGCCGGCTTCGCCGGCATGGGCCGCCTGTTCTTTTTCGGTTTCGGCGGGCGCGGCGGCGGGAGGCGTCGAAAACGCCTCGTCGAGCTTGGGCTCGGCGTCGGATTCGCCGCTTGGGGCGCCCGTCGCTTGAGATGGCTCGGGGCCTTGAACGGGCGGCGCGCCGACGGACGGCGCCGTTTCCTTTTCTTCCTTGCCCGGGGCCGCAGCTTGGGCCGAAGGCTCGATCTCGGCGGCGGCCTTTTCGGGCGTCGGCGCCGCATCCACTTCGGCCAAGCCGGATTCTTTTTTCTTTTCCTCGCTCTTGGCGGCTTGCTCGCCGAGCCGATCGGCGGAAGACGGGGCGGGCTTGCCCTCCAAGGAGGCCGTGATTTGCTCTTGGGCCAAAGCCTTCGCCCGCAGCGCCCGCTCGTCCTGCTCGCGCTCGGCGGCCGTCTTGGCGGGCTCGGGGGCGCGCTTTGCGGGCTTGGGGCGCTCGGGGCGCTCGGCCTTGGGCGGGGTTGCCGCCCCGGAT
>CAJPTP010000075.1 GCA_905373555.1 uncultured Francisella sp.
CCTTTTCCCCCTTTCCCTTTTTTCCCCTTTTGTTGCGGGAAAAGGAGAAGAGAAAAAAGGGGAGGAGAGGAGCCAAGGCGATTTTGGGGCTTCGTCTCAAACCGCCTTGCGCCGTTGCGAAGCCGGATGTTTCGGCGCCAAGCGCATGCGCCGCAGCGCGCCTCTTCCCCGATCGAAAGACGGGGATTGTTTTTGCCCCGCTTAACCCCATCGTTTCCGCGCGTTGGCCTTTTCCGGCCGCGCCCGGCTTTTGGCGCCGCGCGCAAAACTTAGGAGACCGTTCCCATGCCCTTGCCCACTCGCCGCCCAACGCGCGGGGTTCGCCCGCTTCGGGATCGCCCGGCGCCTTTGGCCGCGCGCTTTTTCCTTTGGGCGCGCGGCGCGGCCGTCTTGTGCGCCGCGGCTTGGGCGTCGGGCTGCTCGCCATGGTTGGAAAACTTCGCCAAACCAAGCGAAGAGGAGGTCGCGCAGGCTCAGACGGCCGCCCAAGTTCAGTCGATTTTGAAGGCGGGCTCACCGCTGTTCGTCTTCCAAGACCCCAAACGGCCCGACATCCCGGCGTCTTTCGCCCTGCTTTACGCCGAACCGTCTTCCGCGGCCGCCTTGGGCGAAACGGAGCGAACGGCTCTGAGGTCGGCGCGCGTCGTCTTGGCCGAGCCCGGATTCGCATCCCCGCTCGCCTTGGGCGCGGGGGACTTCGATTTGGACAGCCGGCCGGCCGTCCAATCCGCCCTCGGCGCGGTTTGGGGCAAAGACGGGGAGAACTCCCTTAAAGGCGAGATCAAGGACAAGGCATTGGCCGACGCGGTTGAAAAAGAAATCGCGCGGCTGGAGCGAGCCGAAGCGGATGAATCGAACGTGACGGGCGCGACGGGCGCGACGGGCGCGGCCCCGGCGGGCTTCGCCGCGTCGATTCGATCCATGCGGCCGTGGGCGGCGAGCTTGGCGCTTTCAAGCGCCTTGGGGCGCGAAGGCTTGGATCGCCCGGGCCCCGGGATTCCTCGGCTCCTCGCCCAAGCCGCGAACGAACTGAACATCCCCCTCAAGCCGCTGGGCGATCCCGCGCCGTGCGCCCAAGCTTGGGCGGATCTCAACCGCTCCGACGCCGAGGGGGCGCTGCGCTACGCGACGCGCAACGCCAAGAGGCTCAGGGCGACGGCCCGGGCGGCCGACGGTTACGCCCAAGCGGGCGACGCTTGGGGGCTCGCATCCATCCTCAACCACGGCAAGGGAATGCTGTATGCGGAGGTTGAGGGCGCGCAACAGCGCGACGCGGGCAAAAGCGCCCAAGCCTGCCGCCAAAGCCAAACCGAGGCGCTGGCGCGCGAGTTTGGCCAAGGCGGGGCGTTCGTCGCGATCGACGCGGCCGCCGCGGCGGGCTTCGAGGATGCGCCGGGGCTTTTTGGCGAACTGCTGAGCCGCGGCTGGGCGGCCCGGCCCGCGGCTTGGCGCGCTTTGGGCGCGGCCGCGCCCCAAAAGGGCGAAGGCGCGCGCGGCGAAAAGAGCGAAGGGCAAGAAACAGGGACGGGCGCAGGGACAGGAAAAGAAACAGGAACAGGAAAATAAAAAGGGACGGGCAAAGGAACGGGGAGAGACGAGGAAGCGGCCGGAAAAACGCCGCCGTCTCCCCCTCCCCCCGGGGGACCAACCCCATGAAACCGGCCGCCGCGTTGGCTTGGCGCGCGGCGCTATAATGGCCGGGGCGAAGCCGGCGGCCGGGATTGCCGCCCTTATTGTTGGCTTTGCCCCATCCTGAAGGGATCATCGAACATGGCCCAACCGGACCGGCGCGTCTTCGACGTCTTGGTCTGCCCCGTTTGCAAGGGCAAACTCGTCTACGACGAGGACAAGCAAGAGCTTCAATGCAAAGCGTCCAAGCTGGCGTTTCCCATCAAAGACGGCGTGCCCGTGATGCTGGAAAAAGAGGCTCGAACCATGGAAGACCGCGAGTGCGCGTAAGCGCGCTTGGGGCAGTTGTCGGGCCGAAAGTCAGGCCCGCGCGAGGAGACACATGAAAATTTTGCTGTTGGGCGCCCCGGGCGCCGGCAAGGGCACGCAAGGGCGCGCCATCTGCGACAAACACGGCATTCCCCAAATCTCGACGGGCGACATGCTCAGAGCCGCCGTCAAGGCGGGCACGGAACTGGGCAAACAGGCCAAGGCCGTGATGGATCGCGGCGAGCTTGTGAGCGACGACGTCATCGTAGGTCTGGTCAAAGAGCGCATCGCCCAAGACGATTGCGCCTCGGGCTTTTTGCTCGACGGCTTCCCGCGCAACCTCTCTCAGGCCGAGGCGCTGAAGAAGGCCGACGTGGAGCTGGATTGCGTGATTGAGCTCGACGTGCCGGATGAGGTCATCGTCCAACGCCTGTCGGGCCGGCGCGTGCATTTGGCCTCGGGGCGCACCTACCATGTGATCGACAACCCGCCCAAAAAAGAGGGCGTGGACGACGTGACGGGCGAGCCGCTCGCGCAGCGCGAAGACGACTCCGAGCCCGTCGTCCGCTCCAGGCTCAAGGTTTACCACAGCCAAACCGAGCCCTTGGCGCAATACTACTCCGACGAGTTCAAGGCCGCGGGGCGCCCGCGCTACGTCAAGATCGACGGCGGGGCCGGCCGCTCGATCGACGCCATCGGGCAAGAGGTTCTGGCCGCCTTGGCCGAAATGTGACACACAGCCGCCGAAAGGCAGCGCGCCGCAAGGCGCGCTTTTTTTTAGGGCGCGGGCGATGAATTACGACGAGCTTGACAAAACCATGGCGCGGCTCAACCCCGAGCAGCGGCGCGCGGTGACCTACCCCGACGAGTCGGTGCTGGTGTTGGCGGGGGCGGGCAGCGGCAAAACCACGGTCTTGACCGCGCGCATCGCGTGGCTGATCGCAAGGCGCCGGGCCCGCCCGGGCGGCGTCATGGCGGTGACCTTCACCAACAAGGCGGCGCGCGAGATGAAAAAACGCATCGCACTGTACACCGGATACGACGCGGCGCGCATGTGGATCGGCACCTTCCACGGCCTGGCCAACCGGTTTTTGCGCATCAACGCCGAATTGGCGGGGCTGCCGCCTTCGTTTTCGATCATCGCCCCCGACGATCAGCTCGCCATTTTGAAAGACGCGATGGCGCAGAACGGCTTTCCCGACCACGTGACGGCCAAAGAGGCGCTGCGCTACCTGTCCAACGCCAAGGAAAAGGGCTTGCGGCCCGACGATCTTTCGCCCCAAGGCGGGCGCGAGCGTCTGCTGCTGCGCGCCTACAAGCTGTACGAAAGCGCCCGCGAGCGGCTCGGGGCGGCGGATTTCGCGGAGCTGCTGCTGCGAAGCTTCGAGGTCTTGCGCGACCGCCCCGCGCTGCGCGCGTCCTACGCCGGGCGCTTCAGCCACATCCTGGTCGACGAGTTTCAAGACACCTCGGCTTTCCAATACAAGTGGGTCAAGATGTTTCGCGACGCGAACAACAGCATCTTCGCCGTGGGCGACGACGACCAAAGCATCTACTCCTTTCGCGGGGCCGACGTCGCGAACATGTCGCGCTTTCGCGACGAGGGCGCGCGCGAGATCGTCAAGCTCGAGACCAACTACCGCAGCCAAAAATACATACTGGATGCGGCCAACGCCGTCATCGCGGTCAACGAGGGGCGCATCGGCAAGGCGCTGCGGCCCCACACGAACAAAGCGAGCCCCATTCGCTTGGCGCAGGCGTCGAGCGACCGGTCCGAGGCCGAGTTCGTCGCGGCCGAGATCGACCGGGCCAGAGCGGAGAACCCCGGCCTGCGCTACGCCGATTTCGCCGTTTTGTACCGCAACAACGCGCTGTCTCGCAACATCGAAACGGCCCTCAACCGCCACGGGGCGCCCTACGCCATCTACGGCGGCCTGAGGTTCTTCGACCGGGCCGAAGTCAAAACCGCCGTGGCCTACCTGCGCCTGTGCGTCAACCCCGACGACGACCAAGCCTTCGCGCGCTGCGTGAACACGCCGCCGCGCGGGATCGGCCGCAATACGGTCGAGCGCGTCGCGGACTACGCCCGCGAGCACGACTGTTCCATGTGGGTCGCGGCCGAGACGATCGCCTTGGACACGCCCAAGCTCGCCGTCTTTTTGCGCTTGATCCAAAGCCTGGCCCGCGGCGCCGACGCGCTGTCGTTCGGCGCCTTCGCCCAATGCGCGATTCGCGACTCGGGGCTGCTGGAGATGTGCGAAAAGCTCGACCGCAAAGATTCGGCGGAGCGGGCTCTGGCGCGGGTGGACAACTTGGGGCAGCTCATCGCCGCGTGCGAGGAGTTCGAGCGCGACGACGCGGCGCTGGACTTCGACGATTGGCTGGACGAGGGCGATTGGGACCCCGTCGAGGCCGGCTCCGAGGCCGGGGCCCGGGGCGACGACCTTCTGGGCTTGGGGGCGGCGCGGGTGCGCCCGCCCGCGGCCCCAACCGCGCAAAAGCGCTCGACCCTGCAAACCGCGGCGGCGTTCGCGGGCGCGCTGTCGCTGGGCAACGTCGACGACGAGGAGGACAATCGGCTCAAAGGCGAAGGCGCGGTGCAGCTGATGACCGTGCACGCGTCCAAGGGCTTGGAGTTCGACCAAGTCTTCGTGATCGGCGCCGAGGACATGACCTTCCCCTCCTCCCAGTCGATCCAAGCGGGCAACATCGAGGAGGAAAGGCGGCTGATGTACGTCGCCATCACCCGCGCCAAAAACGGCCTGACCATTTGCAGCGCGGATGCGCGCATGGGCTACGGCAGCTACGAGATGAAAATCCCCAGCCGGTTTTTGAGCGACTTGCCGCCATCCATCGTCAAGCGGGTCAGCTGCGGCTACGAAAGCGAGGATGCGGGGCTGTACGGCCGCTTGGCGCCGCGGCTTGGGCGCGCGGGGGCGGGAAACGGCGCTTTCAACGCCCGGCGCAAGACGCCGAGGCTCTCCGGATTCTCAAGCAGCGCAAGCTTGGGCGATTTGCTCTCCGGCCTTCGCCTCAACGACGAGGAAAAAGACAAAATCTTGGGCTGCGCCAAAGGGCTCAATCCGCAAAGCGGGGGCGCGCCGGCCGGATCCGCCCGCGACCTCGACGCCGAGCAAGCCGACAAAATCGCGGCGGCGGCGCGCCTCGCCCAAGACGCGCAATCGCGCGATTTGAGCTCGCTCAAGCCCGGCGACAAAGTCCGTCACGACAAATTCGGGCCCGGGCTTGTCACGGGCTTGGGCCTGCGCGGGGGGCGCTGCACCGTCGACATTCAATTCAGCGACGGGTCGGCCAGAACATTGCTGCTGGAAATCGCGGTCAAGTCGCTTCGATTGATCGGGCGATGAGCCGCAAGGCCGCCTTTTTGGGCGCGCGCGAGCAAAGCCCGGGCGTCCCAAGTTGTTCAGTTTTTTCGGGCGCAAGCCTGCGCGCAAGGGCGCGCGCAACGTCGCAAGCCCGCGCGGCCGCCACGGTTCGCCGCATCGCCCAAATTTCGCCCAACGGCGCCCTTGCGGCCCCGGATTCGGCCCGGGCCCGTCGCGCCCGCGTTGGATGGGAATAGAATCCGAAGTTGTTCAGATTTTCCGGGCGAAAGCCGGCGCGCAAAGGCGCGCATAACTTCGCCGCGCCGCCCGGGCATTGACGGTTGGACGCATCGCCCAAATTTGGTCTTGGGCGGTTTTGCGAGCCCGATTCGATTCGACGCGATCCGCCTTTCGCCCGACGCGGCCCAAACGCGCAAGCGCAAGCGGCGGCGCGGCGGATTGAGGGCAATGCGGCGCGGTTGTTCAGATTTTCCGGGCGAAAGGCGGCGC
>CAJPTP010000076.1 GCA_905373555.1 uncultured Francisella sp.
CCCGGGGCGTCAACGCGGCGAAACTTGCGCGCAACTTGGCCTCGATTCATGGCGTCCCCTTGGCGCTCGAGCCCCGAAGCCGCGCCCAAGCCAAGAGGCCGGGCCAAAGCGCGCTCGGGCAAGATATCTAACATGTTAATTTTACGACAGCGCCGGCGAATCAAAGCGCAGGAGAAATCAAAGCGCCAGAAAATCGCGCAAAGCGAGGCGTTGTCTCCCTCTTGTCCGCCCCCTCTCTCTTCGGCCCCGACTGCGGCGCTTTCGCGCCCTCGCCGCAGAAAGAGAGGCGGCGCGCCAAGCCGGACGACTTGAGCGCAACGATCGCCTCCGGCAAACGGCGGCAAAGTCGGCCGCGGCTTGATGGGGCGGCAAGGCCGGGCTCGGTGTGTTACCATTGAAACGGGAATCGCGCCCCGCTTGGGCTTGTCTTCATGCGCCGCTTCGGCGGCTTGGGGCGCTCGCCGCGGGCGACTTCGGCGAGCCTGCGGCAATCAACGGGAAACCAACATTCATGCTCTCCACTCTCATCAATTCATATGCGGTGTGCGCCGCGATCTTGGCGTTTTTGATTTGGTTCCTCATGCTGGGCAGCGTCGTCATCGGCGCCGCCAAAATCATCGGCCTGTCGCGCTCGCGCATCGTGTCCGACGCATCCTTGCAGCAATGGGTCACGGCCTTTCGCCAAACCCCACCCGGCATTCCCGACCTCTCCGGGCGGCGCGAATGCTCGATCGACCGCGTGGGCCGGGCCATCGCCGTGAGCGGCGAATCCGACAAGAGCCGAATCGAGATCGTCGCCGCTTTGGCGATGCAAAAAGAAAAGGCCCGCATTTACCGCTTCCAATGGATCCTCGATCTCAGCGGCCGCTTGGGGCCGCTGATGGGCGCCTTGGGCGCGGCCATGAGCTTCGCGTTCGTGTTCAGTTACGAGCAACCCCTGACGTCGGTCTTTTCCGAGCCGTTTTTGAACGTCGACTTCGACTTTGGCATGAAAACCTTGGCCTTGGGCTTGTTCAGCGGCGTCGTTTGCCGCCTGATCGCGAGCTACGCCCAAGACTTGGAGCGCCGGCGCATGAGCGATCTGCGCGCCGCGTCGATGACCCTTGGACTGGAAAAATCCCGCCAAGACGGAAACTTGCGCATCCGCAACGCGCCCGCTCGGCGCAAAGGCCAAGGGCGCAACGATCCCCAGCCCAACTCGGGCAATGAGCAGGGGAAGGGGCAAGGGCAAGGGCAAAACCAACATCGCAAGCCGGACCGGCGGCGCCGTCAAAACGGCGGGGCCGAAGCCGGCTCGACGGAAGAGGCGCGCGGGGCCCCCGACGGCCTCGATTCCGGCGACAACGGCAACGCCGCCAACCATTCCTCCCGCCGGCGCCGGCGCCGGCGCGGCGGCCAAGGCCGGCGCGAGGAGGGGCAGGGCGGAGCCGGCGGCAACGGCTTCCCGGCCTCCAACGCTTTCCCATCCGAAAGCGACGCAAGCCGGGCGGGATCGGATCAACCGTCCGAATCCAGCGGCGCCGCGCGCTCAGGCTCATCCGAGGGCCCGGCCAAGCCGGCGCGCTTCGAGGGCCCGAGAAACCCCGAGGGCCCAGAGGGCAAAGAGCGCGGAGGCCGCGATGGGGGGACGCCGCCAAGCGACCAACCCTAAGACGACGTTTCAACCCGACGCAATCAAGGCAAGCCTCGGCGCGGTTCCGCGCCCGGCTTGCCTTTTTTTGTTTTGAAGCGGGGCGGCAAGGATGGAGGCGCATTCAGCCCCACCCGGCGCATGGGCCGCGCTTGGGGCGGCGGCGCTTGTTTTGGGGATCTTTGGGGCTCCGGGTTTGGCTTTGGGCAAACGGCGCTTTATGCTTGAGGGTCGATTCCCGCCTTGGGCTTTTGGCTTCGCAAGCCCCGCGCTGCGCGCGGCGCCCGGGCGCATTTCAGCGGCGCGCCGCGCCGCGCATTCGATCGGACTTTCCATGCGCAACCCCTCAATCCGCGGCCGTTTGGCGACGGCCTCCCTGTTGGCTTTGGCGCTCGGCGCCGCCGGTTGCTCCAACCAAGCCCACATTCCGCAAAGCGCGCGCCCCGCCCCGCAAGCGGCGCAAGCGGCCGCCGTCGGCCCCGGCGCGGAGCAAATCGCGCAGGCGCAAAGCGTCTTGTCCGCTCAAACGCCGCTGTTTTCCGTCTTGCCGCCGAACGCCGGACCCCAAACCGCGCCCTCTTACATTTTTGGCGGGCCCTCCTTCGGCACGAACGGCGCCAAGCTCAACGCCGCCGCCGCGGCCGCCATCGACTCGGCGCAAGCCGTCGTGACCGACATACCCGCGCAAACCCTGAACGATCCGCAAGCCGCGCAAAACCTCGAGCGCCTGAATCGGCGCTTGTACGACTTTCGCGACAAAGAAACCTTGCGCAAGGATTTGGGCGACGAAACGGGAAAGTTCGCCCAAGCGGTCAAGGACGCCATGGCCAAAACCCCCGCGGCGGCGCAAAGCGCGCAAAGCGGGGCCGCCGACCACATGCGCGCGTTCGCCGCTTTGAATCTGTTGGCGGTCGCCGCGCCCAAGCAAACGACCCCCGACTCCGGGGCCGCCATGCTGGTTCTGTCGCAAGCGGCCCACGCGGGAAAGAAATGGGAATCTTTGGACACGGTCGCGGAGTTGATCGACAGACAGTCGGCCATTTCGCCCGAGGCGGCGGCCAAGGCGCTCAAAGCCCTTATCGACGGTTACGACGGGCTGCTTGAGCGCCAAAAACAGATGGTCGACGCCTACGAAAAAGGCGATTACGCCCAATCGCGCCAAATCCAAGACGAGGTCAACGCCAAGCTCGCCGCTGCGGCCCCTGAGGCGGCGCAATACTTTGACCGGCAAAACGGGGCCGCGCTTCACCGCGCCTGGGCCGACAAAATCGAGGGCAAAGCCCGGGCGGGAAGCATCTTCGCGGTCGTCAACCAATCCCATTTGACGGGCCCGGGCGGCTTGATCGCCATTTTGTTGGCCGACGGCTGGACGGTTCGGCCCGTCGACGCCGATACCCCGGCGGGGCAAACAGCGGGCGCCCCCGAGCGGCCCGCGGCCGCCGAGGCCGCCGAGGCGAGCGGGGCGAACGAGACGGCAAACGAATCGGCTTTGGGCGGCCAGGAAACGCCGAAAGCTTCGGCCGGCGCATCCGAGCCGCAAGCCTCGGGCGGCGCCGCCCCATAGCCGGGCTCGGGCGGCTTGGGCGAGGGCGCGCTCGCCGAAGCGGCCGAACCGATCCCCAACGCAGCGGGCGGCCAAAAGCTTCCCGGCCCCGGCCGTTTGGCCGCCAAGAAGCCGGGCTTGTTTCGGCATGGCGGCGCCCGGCCTCAAACCCCGCCCCGCGAGCCGCCGCGCGGGCGCCGACGCGGGCTTTGAGCCCAATTCGCATTCGGATGGAGACGTCGGAACATGATCACTCCCCCCAAGGGCCGAGCCGCCTTGCCGCGCCGTTTGGCGACCGCGTCCCTGTTGGCTTTGGCCTTGGCGGCGGGCGGCGGTTGCGCCGATCAGCCGGCCGCAAAGCGCGCGGGCGCGCCGAACGCCGCCCTGACGAACCCGACGGATCCGGAAAACCCCGCCTCGCCCGAGCAAGCCGTTTTGTCGGCGCCGACGCCGCTGTTCGACATTTTGCCGCCCCACGCCGCGCCGGGCGCCCAACCGTCGCGCCTTTTCGGCTCCCTCTCCTACGGCTCAAGCTTTGCAAGCTTGAGCGCCCCCGTCATGGCGGCTTTGCGCGACGCCCAAACGATCGTGACCGAGGCGCCGGCCGGCCAAACGGGCGCGAAGGGCGAAGAGCTTGAGGCGGCCGACCTGGATCGCCTCATCAATCTTCAAGACGGCGAAACGCTGCGCAAGGATCTGAATGATGAAACGGGCGAGCTGGCCGAACGGCTCAAAGCCATCCTGACCCAATCGCTCGAAACGGCGCCGCTGGTCGACGCGGGGCTGGTCGACCGCATGCATGCCTTTTTCGTTTTGAGCATTCTGCTTCCGGCCAAGCCCAAGGGCATGACGACGGAAGGCGGCGGCGCCCGCGTCGCGCGAGCGGAGGCGGCGCGGCTGGGCAAGCGCGTCGTTTCCCTGCAAACCAAAGCGGAGGCGTTCGAGCGCAAAGCATCCATTTCGCCGCAGGCGGCGCAAGCTTTGCTGCGCCGACTCGCCCAAGACTGGGATTCGGTCGCGCGCAACGCCCAAAAAACGGCCGAGGCCTACGAAAGCGGGGATTTCGCGGCGTCGCGCAAACTCAGCGACGAAATGGTCGCCGACTTGATCGCGACGGCCCCCGAGGCGGCGAAATACCTGAAATCCCAATTCGGCCGCGAGCGGAGCCGCGCTTGGGCCGACAAAATCGAGGCGTTGGCGCAAAACGAGCGCATCCTCGCGATTGTCGACCAATCCCGCCTCACCGGCCCCGACGGCTTGGTCGCCTTGCTTTTGGCGGACGGCTGGACGGTTCGGCCCGCGGGCGCCGAGGCGCCCGAAAGCGGCCCGGGAAACGGCCGACAGGCCGGCAAGAGGCCCGCGCAATCCGAAGGATCATCCCCATGAGCAAACGCCTTCTTTCCGGCCGTTTGGCGACGGTCGCCATGACGGCCTTGTCCTTGGCTTTGGCGCCGAGCGTCGGATGCGGCCGGCAACCGCCATCCGGCCCAGGCTTGGCGGCCGCGCTCGGCGCGCCCCAAGCCGGCGGCGCGGGGTCGGGCGCCGACAAGTCGACGAACCGGGCCCAAGCCGTTTTGGCCGCGCCCACCGCGCTGTTCGAGATTTTGCCGCCCGGCGCCGCGCCCGGCGCCCCGCCCTCGCGCCTTTTTGGCTCCATCCTTTTCGGCTCGCGCTCCTTCAAATTGAGCGGGCCCGTTTTGGCGGCGCTCAAAGAGGCCCAAACCGTCGTGACCGAGGCGCCCGCGGACCCGCCCGGCGGCGAGGGCGGACAGGGCGTCGAACTTCCGGATTTGAAACGGATCATCAACCTCGACGACCCTGACACGCTGCGCAAGGATCTGGGCGACGAAACGGGCGAGCTGGTCGAGAAGATCAAATCCATCCTGGAACAATCGGACGAAAGCCGCTTGCTGGCGCAAGCGGGGATGATCGACCGCATGCATGCCTTTATGGTCGTGGGCGGCTTCCAGCCGAGCACGCCGCGGGGAATGACGGAAGAGCGCGGCAGCGCCGCCGTCGCGGCCAAGAAGGCCGCGCAGCTCGGCAAACCCGTGGTTTCCCTGCAGCCCGGCTGGGAGGCCTTCGAGCGCCACGCCGCCCTTTCCCCCAAAGCCGCCCAAGAGCTGGCGCGGCTCATCGCCCAAGATTGGGCGCAGCTCGAGGCGGGCTCCAAAGCCATGGCCAAAGCGTACGAAAAAGGCGATTACGCCGCCTCGCGCAAGCTGCTCGACCAGGGGATCGCCCAAATGGCCGCGGCGGGCCCCGAGGCGGCGAAATACCTCGAATCCAACAAAAGCCGCGCGCTGCACCGCGACTGGGCCGACAAGATCGAGGCCCAAGCGCGGGGGCAAAGCATCTTCGCGATCGTCGACCAATCCCATTTGACGGGCGAAAACGGCCTCATCGCCTTGCTTTTGGCGGACGGCTGGACGGTCAGGCCCGTCTTGGATGAGCGCGACGCGCAGGGCGGGGGGAAAAACAGGAAACATTAGGCCCCAACGGCCGGCGTTGCGCCAAACCGCCGGCGCCTCTTTTTCCCCTTCCCTCCCCCCTTTCCTC
>CAJPTP010000077.1 GCA_905373555.1 uncultured Francisella sp.
GGCCCAAACGGCCAAGCCCAAGGCGCTTCGGCCTTGGGCTTGGCCGTTTGGGCCATCCTGTTTTTCATGCGCGCCCGCCGAATCGCGCGCCCAAGCTTTCCAACGACACTGCCGCCGCTTAAGCAAGCGGCGGCGACAACGACAAGACAAGGCCAAGCCCGCGCTTGCGCCTCGGGAAATATGAAAAACTATTCCGATTATTCCGATTACCTCAAAAAAATCCTGACCTCGCGCGTGTACGAGGCCGCCGTCGAAACCCCTTTGGACAAGGCCAAAAACCTCTCGGCGCGCTTGGGCAATGAGATTTACATCAAGCGCGAGGATCAGCAGCCCGTCTTTTCGTTCAAGATCCGCGGCGCCTACAACAAAATCGCGAGCCTGACCCCATCCGAGCGCGCCCGCGGCGTGATCGCCGCGAGCGCGGGCAATCACGCGCAGGGCGTGGCCTTGTCGGCCAAGAAGCTCGGATGCAAGGCCACCATCGTGATGCCCGCGACCACGCCCAAGATCAAGGTCGACGCGGTGAAGGCTTTGGGCGGCGAGGTGGTGTTGGCGGGCGAGTCCTACACCGACGCCTACAATCACCTTCTGGGGATGATCAAGGAAACCGGAATGGTGTTCATCCCGCCTTTCGACGACCCGATGGTGATCGCGGGCCAAGGCACGATCGGCATGGAGATTCTGCGCCAGGCGCTGCGGCCCGTCGAGGCGGTGTTCGTGCCCATCGGCGGCGGCGGCATGGCCGCCGGGGTCGCCGCTTACGTCAAGTCGGTCATGCCCGAGGTGAAGGTGATCGGCGTGCAGACGCTCGACTCGCCCGGAATGCATGAGTCGATCAAAAACGGCCGCGTCACCGTCATGAAGGAAGTGGGGCTGTTCGCCGACGGCACGGCGGTCAAGCAGGTCGGAGAGGAGACCTTCCGCATTTGCAAGGATCTGTTGGATGAGGTTTTGCTGGTGTCCATCGACGAGGTGTGCAGCGCGATCAAGGACACCTTCGAGGACACGCGCGTGCTGGCCGAGCCATCCGGGGCGCTGTCCTTGGCGGGGTTGAAGGCCTACGCCCGGCGCGAGGGGCTGAAGGGCAAGGTGCTGGTCTCGGTCAACAGCGGCGCCAACATCAACTTCCACCGCCTGCGCCACGTTTCGGAGCGCACGGAGCTGTCCGAGGGCAAGGAATCGGTTTTGGCCGTCACCATCCCCGAGCGGCCGGGAAGCTTCCTTGGGTTCATCCGCATGATCAAAGACCGCAGCGTCACGGAGTTCAACTACCGCTACGGCGACAGGAGCGACGCGCACATTTTCGTCGGGGTCGAGACCCAAAGCTTGGAAGACCGGCAAAAGCTGATCCAGGGCTTGGTCGACGGCGGCATGCCCGTGACGGATCTGACCGACGACGAGGTGGCGAAGCTGCACATTCGCTACATGGTCGGCGGCCGCGCCCCCGAGGTGGACAACGAGCGCGTCTTCACCTTCGAGTTTCCCGAGGCCCCGGGCGCCTTGCACCGGTTCTTGGAAGACCTGCGCACGCGCTGGTCGATCACGCTGTTTCACTACCGCAACCACGGCGCCGACTACGGCCGCATCTTGGTCGGCATCTCCGTTCCGCCCAAGGACAACGCCGACTTGGACGCGTTTCTCAACCGCTCGGGCTACGTGCACAGAGAGTTCACCGACAACCCGGGCTACAAAATGTTCTTGGGCGGGGATTGAGCTCGCCGGCCGAAAAGATAAAAAACCGAGGGATGCCTCGGTTTTTTTTTTCTTTTTGCCCCCTGTTTTGCCCGCCAAGACGCGCCCTGCGGGAAAGGGGGAAAAAAGGGAGGGAAAAAGGGAAAGGGAGAAGGCGCGACAGGAAGAGGAAAAGAAGAAGACGGGAAGAAGAAAAGCAGAAGCGGATTGGGGGAAAGCGCCAAGACGAGGGAACGGCGCCAAGCGCGGCGCCCGGGGCTCATGCGCTCGGCGCGGGCGCCGCGTCGACGAAAAGCCAGGCGATGACGAGCCTGCCGTCGGCGCGAATCATGTTGACGGCGCGCGCGGCCGCGTCGGTGCGCATCGCGTCGAAGCCGATCCCCGCCGACGCCAATTCCCGCGCCGCCTCGGTGGGCAGGGCGCGGGGCCCAAAACCGGCGCTTGGGGCCGTCCCCGTTCCGAAAATCGCGAGGTCGGGCTTTTTCCCGGAATCCTCGATCGCGCGCCGCACCATCGGCGCCGTGAGATCCTTGATCCCGAAGCCGACGGCTTGCGCGCCCAAAAGCGTGAGCGAAACCGAGCCGTCAAACCTGGTTTTGCCGATCACAAACGATTCGCCGTCGAACTCGTCGATCCACAGCGGGTCGTCGCTGCCCGATTCCACCAATTCCATGGCCTCTCCTAGGGCTTCATGCGCCCATCCAAATCCCCGAAAACTCCCGGGCCAGCTTGGCCGCCGAGTTGTCGGTGAGGCTGCACACGTAATCCAGGGTTTTCATGTACGCCGCGTAGTGGCTGTCTCCGGGGTCTAGAACCCCGTCAAGCAGCTTCGCGGCCGCGCGCTCGGGCGCCTTCATTTTCGAAAGGTCGCCCTTGTTTTCAACGTAGCCGTGCGCCGAGCCGATGAGCACCGACAAAATCGAGCCCAGGCACGGGTAGGCGGCGACGGTGAGCATGAGCTTGCGCGGATGGCTGTAGATCTTGTCGCGCGCAAGCGCCTTGGCCTTTTCCAAGGCGCGGCAGCGGCCCGCGAACTCCCCATCCACGTCGGCGGCGATGAGATCCTTGTGCGGGAAGGTTCCGTCCAAAATTTCGCGGCGGTGGCGCAAAAACGTCGCCGCGACCGCGTCGATCGCCGCGCCCACCGCTTGGCCGCGCAGGCGCGAGCATTTTTCCGCGACGGGGGCGCCCGCCCAGCCCGAGGAATCCACCAAGTCGCGCAGCGCCTCGCCCATCTCATCCTCGTCGATCAGGCCCATTTGCACGGCGTCCTCCAAATCCAGCAGCGCGTAGCAAATGTCGTCGGCGGCCTCCATCAAATACGACAGCGGATGGCGCGCCCACGCGATCGGGCCGCCCAACGCCTGAAGCTTGGGGGGCAGACCGAGCTCCTTGGCGACCGCGCGCGCCAAAGGCAGCTCGCTTTGATAGACGCAAAACTTCGGCGTCGGCTTGGACCCGACGGCGCGGCGCTTGGGGTCGTAAGACGAGACCCAAGGGTATTTCATCAGCGCCCCCAGGGCGGCGGCCGTGAGCCGCATCCCGCCCTTGCCCTTGTACATTTCGAGGCTGGCCACGATGCGCAGGCTGTGCGCGTTGCCCTCGTAGGTGAGCGCGTCGAACTGCTGCTCGACCGAAAGCGGCGTGAGGTAAATGTTGTTCGCGGGGTCGGCGAACCACGCCCGGATCGCGTCTTCGCCCGTGTGGCCGAACGGCGGGTTGCCCAAGTCGTGCGCCAGGCATGCCACCTGAACCACGTCGGCGAGGTTGGCGGGCGAAATGGAGTCGGGCAGCTCGCCCTCGCGCTTGAGCGCCTCGCCGACCAAGGCCCCGAGGCTGCGGCCCACGCGCGCCACCTCCACGCTGTGGGTGAGCCGGTTGTGGATGTCGTCGTCCTCGACGAAGGGGTGGACTTGGGTTTTGCGGCCCAAGCGGCGAAAGCTGCGCGAAAACGTCACCCGGTCGATGTCGACGTCGTAGTCGGAGCGCGCCAAGTCGGGCCGGCCGTTGTCGGTGCGGCTCTCAAAGCGCAAAACGCGGCCGTTGTCCTGCGAAAAGCGGGTGGGGCTGAGCAAGCGTTCCCATTCCATGGCGATGTCCCGTGATGCGCGCGCGCCCGGCCAAGCCCTTGGGCCGGCCGGCGAGAATCCGCGCGCGGCGCTAACGGCCGAAGCGGTCGAGCTTTTCCGCCGTCATCGAGGCGATGCAGGCGTCGTTGGCCCGCTGCATGGCTTCCTGTCCGCCCATGCGCGCCAGCGCCTCCTCGCCCGACAGGCGCGACAAGCCGCGCAGATCGCCGCTTTGCGCGAGCTTTTGCAACGGCCCGCGCAGGGCGCAGTCGCAATAGTATTCGTGCAGCTTGGGGTGGGCGCGCACGTCGGCGCCTTTGCCGAAGCGATCCAAGTCGGCCTCGAACGCCTTGGAAAAGGGGGCGTTTTTGGCGCAGTCGGCGATGACCTTGTCCACGAACGTGTCGCTTGGCATCGTCAATTGGGCGATGATGGAAAAGCCCAACGTCACCGTCAAGGCGACAAGAAAAACGCTGAGCGCGATTCTGGTTTTTTTGGTCATGCTGGGTCGATCCGGCGCAAGGCCGAAGGGTCGAAACCGAAAAAAGCCGCGATCCGGGCGGCCCGGAGCGGCGCGGGGGCGGAGGCCCGCAGGCCCGCCGGCCCGCAGGGATGAGCCCGCGGGGCGAAGGCGGCTCACGCGGATGGGCTTAATTGTCGAAGTGGAAGGACTCGGTGCGGATGTAATAAACCTTGTCGCGCACGCGCTCCAAGCCCTCGATCGCCTTGATCGCGGCCTGGGCGTTCCTTTCCCTGGTGGTGTGCGTGAGGATGACGATCTCGGCCAAGGGGCTGTTGAGCACGCTTTTTTGCAGCAGCGCCTCGATGGAGATGTTTTGCTGCGCGAGGATCTCGGTGATCTTGGCCAGCACCCCGCTTTGGTCGTCGGCGACGATGCGGATGTAGTAGCCGCAGACCACCTCGCTCATGGGCACGATCGGCAAATCCTCGATCGCGTCGGGCCGGAAGGCCAAGTGCGGCGGGGCCGACAAACTGTTCTTGCAAGATTGGGGGGCGCGGGCCAAATCGATCACGTCGGCCGCGACGGCGCCCGCGGTGGGCAGGGAGCCCGCGCCCGCGCCGTACAGCAGCGAGGAGCCCGTCAAATCGCCGTGCGTCCACACCGCGTTCATCACGCCGTCGACCGAGGCCAACAGGCGGTTTTCGGGCAGCAAGGTGGGGTGCACGCGCAGCTGCACGCCGTTTTCGTCGCGCCGCGCGATGCCCAACAGCTTCACTTTGTAGCCCAGCTCGTTGGCGTAGCGCACATCCTTGGAATCCAAGCCGCTCACGCCCTCGATGTGACACTTGGAAAACTTCAGCGGCATCCCGAACGCCAGCGACGCCATGATGGTGAGCTTGTGCGCGGCGTCCACGCCCTCGACGTCGAACGTGGGGTCGGCCTCGGCATACCCCAGCCTTTGCGCGTCGGAAAGCGCCTCGGAAAAGCTTTTGCCCTCGCGCGCCATCTCGGTGAGGATGTAATTGCTGGTGCCGTTGATGACGCCCGCGACGAAATCGATGCGGTTGGCCGTCGCGCTTTCGCGCAGAATCTTGATGATGGGGATCGAGCCCGCGACGGCGGCCTCGTAGCGCACTTGCGTCCCCTTGGCCTCCGCCGCCGCGAAAATCTCGTTGCCGTTCTCGGCCAGCAGCTTCTTGTTGGCGGTCACGACGTTTTTGCCGTTGGCGATGGCCTCCATGATCAGCGTTTTGGCGAACCCCGTCCCGCCGATGAGCTCCACCACGACGTCGACCCCGGGGTCGCGGGCGATGGACAAGGCGTCGTCGGTGACCTCGCAGCCCGCGGGGCAAACGGCCCGGGCGGCGTCGAGATTTTTGTCGGCAAGCTTGACCAGCTTGACCGCGCGCCCCGCGCGCCGTTCGATGACGTCAGCGTTGCGGGTCAAAGCCAGCGCGGTTCCCC
>CAJPTP010000078.1 GCA_905373555.1 uncultured Francisella sp.
GGATTTGTTTGCGTTGGCGTTGAAAAATCAAAAGAAAAGCTCTCAAGCGACCCTTGAAGGTCCGGATTGCTTTTCTTCGAGCTTACGCAACACGACAGCCGGAGAAGCTTTTGCGTCATGATTTCATGGTGTGATTTCATGGTGTTTTTTGATATCAACGCTTCTCGAATACTTTCCCTGAAGAAAAAGGAAAGGAAAAAACCGCGAAATATGAGATCGGCGAAACTTGACAAAGACGACAATTGGAAACGGGGCGGGAGGGAAAAGAAGAGAAAGGAAACAAAGAGGCGAACTGGACGGAGAAGATGCAAGATTCGGGATCCGCGCGATCAGCCAAGATGAAATGAGGGGAGGGGGAAAAAACCGTTCCTTCGATTCGTCATGCCCGCGGCGCGCCCAAGCGGCGCGCGCAGGCCGGCGATCGGGCGTCTTAGGGTTGCCGACACGCGCCGATTCGCTTGAGCGAGCGGGCGGGCGGCCGCCTTCGATCGCAAAATCCCGTCGGCTTAAATCGGCGTCGGCTTGGGCGCGGCGCCGGAGCTTGCGCCTTGGGCGCCATCCAAAGGGATCGGCTCTTCTTGCGCGGCCGGGCCGGAATCGATCGCCAAGGGGCGGGTTTGGGCTTGCCCATCGCCGTTTTCTTTCTTGCCCTCGGCCCAACCCAGCCAAGAGGCGAGCAGGGCGTTGTCGGGGCTGCCGCCGATCGCGGCGTAGCGATCGAGAAAGTTTTGCAGCCGGCGCAAGCGCAGATCCAACAGCTCGTTTTGGGCGGAGCGCAGCGCGGCTTTGCGGTTGAGCCAATTTTCCAAGGGATCCGCGCCCGCCTCATAGCGAACCCGGGCGATGCGGCTTAACTCTTGGGCTGTTTGGGCGGCGGCCTCGGCCAGCTTCAGCCGCTCGTCCAGCTCGATGCGGTCTTGGCGGACGACGGCGATTTCCTTCAGCGCATTGGCCAACGTTTGGCGATAGCGCGCCGCTTGGGCGTCGTAGTCTGACCTCGCCGATTGGCTTTGGATGATTTTGCGCGGGATGTCCAAAAACGGCAGGGCGAGATTCGCGGCGACGGCGCCGACGGGATGGAACAGCAACTCGGCCCAATCCGTTCCCCCGCCCGCGTCGGCGGCGTAACTTAGGCGCAGCGTCGGAAAGAAATCGCGGGCGGCGGCGTCGACCCGATCCGCCGACGCGAGCAATGCCTTCAAGGCCGAGGCGACGTCGGGCCGATTGGCCAAAGTTCGGGCGGGCGACGACGCCAAAAGCTCGGGCAGGCGGGGATTGGGCAGGCGATCGCCCGCGACCAAAGCGGCGGCGCCCAAGGGGCTCGCGCCGACCACAACGGCCAGACTCGCCTCATCGGAGCGGGTCTGCTTTTCGGCGCTCAGCGCCGCCGCGAAAGCCGCATCCAAATTGCTTTGGGTCAGCAGCCAATCGCCTTTGGAAATGGCGCCCGCCCTGTATTTGGCCTCAAAGAGGCGCGCCATCCCCTTGGCGTCGGCCAAAGCCTCCCGGGCCAAGGCCAAACGCTCCCGATCCGCCAACACCCGCCAATACAGGCCCGCCGTTTGGCCCGCCAAAGTCAGATAAACCCCTCTTTTGCGGTCCAACGCCGCCAAGGCGTCACGGCTTGACGCGGCATAGTCTTTGGCCAAGGCGCCGAACAAATCCGCCTGATACGCCGCAGAGAAACTCGAGCCGTAACGCGCGCCGTTTTCGGACGCGCCGCCTAAGCCGACCCCGGCCCAAGCGCCGCCGTTTTTGCCGTTGGCGCCGTCGCCGCCGTCCAAGCGCTTCGACGCCGAGGCGCCCGCGCTGAAAGAGGGGATCAGGGATGAGCCGCTCATGCGGCGGCTCAACACGGCCTTGCGCAAGGTTTCTTGGGCCGCCCTCAAATCCGCGTTGTTGCGAATCATCGCGTCCATCGCGGCGTTGAGTCCGGGATCGCCCAAAGCGCGCCAAAAATCCGCGTCGGACAGACGGGCGGCGTCCCCTTCGGCGACGCCCGGGCCTGCGGCGAAAGCGTCCGGTCCCGCCCCCGTTTCGTCTCTTGGGCCTGCGGCGGGATCTGCGGATCCGCCCAAGACTCGGGGCGAGCCCAAGCGCGCGGCCGGCCGCGTTGCGGCGCCGGTCTTCGCCCCGGGCCCATCCGTTCCTTGCAGCGCCAAGCGCCGAGCCAAAACGGCGTCGATTTGCCGCCCCAAAGGGCGGTCTGCCCCGGATGGGCCGTAAGCGTCCGCCGCCGAAAGAGCGTCGGCGCGAGGATCGGCGACCGTCCGGCCCCCGTTTGGCGCCGCGCCGTCGGCGGGGTCGCTTTGCGCCTCCCAGCCCCAAGACGCGGGAACCGTCGACGACGCCCAGTCTTGATCCAAGGGGGCCGTCGCGCACGCCGCCAACAGCATCGAAATCGTCGCCGCAAGCGGCGCCGCGCCGTGAATCCGTTTCATCTCCGCACCTTTCCCCTTGCGCGCGGCAAGCCGCCCGGCGGCGGCCGCCTGTCTCTTCAAAGGCCCCAACGCCCTCCCGCAACGCCCCCATGGCCTTCAACCCAAACGGCCCCGATGGGTCAAGGGGCAGCGGGCGTCCGGGGCCGCAAGGGCAATGGGGCCGGCAAAATGGGGGCAAACACCCCATGCCCATGACCGCTTGGCCTGCGTTTTATGGCGCCATGCCCCAACGCGGGCAAAAAAGCCGGCGAGTCGAGAGAGCCCAACGACGAGAGGCTGCTCGCCTGCGCGGCGCCGCTCAGGCCGCCGACCTCGCTTGGGACGCGAGGCGCCCCGCGTCACGCGCGACGCGGCATAATTTGAGAGCCATGCCCATCGGGCGGCGCAAGGCTCAATGATGGCGCCGCAAGCCCGGCGAAGAGAGCCGGCGCTTGGGGCCGACGCGCGCGACGGCGCTGCGGCGGCATTGAGCGGCGGCATTGAGCGACGGCGCCCGCGGCGCAATCATTGGGGCAAGGATGCAAGAAAAGTTGCGATCCCAAAACGCCATAAAATCAAGGCGCCGCCGCCCGCTCCAACCACCATGCTCGCCGGCTCGAAGAAAAACCATCCCGACGCCTCAAAGGCGGCTTGGGGAGCTTTTTTTTGATTTTTCAGCGCCGGCGCAACACCTTGGACAGGAGGCGGCGCCGACGCGTCTTCCATGCGCTCCCATCGTTTTTCCGATTCGGCCCAACGAGGGCTCGATCCCGCCCCGTCCAAGCCAAGGCTCGGCCCGCTCCGAGCATCCCGGTTGGGGCGCCCCGCAGGCCCAAGCCCAACCGCGCCGAACATCGCCCCGGCGCCGAGGAAGAATAGATTGGGCAAAGCGCGCAAGTCGCGTTGTCATGAAGAAACGCCACAACACGCCATAACTTCATGACGCGATCACGGATTCAACCGCCCTGTCGCCGGCGCCGAAGCCGAGCCACCCCGAGCCGCAAGGCCGCTTTGAGCGCTTTTCGTTGGACTTTAACCATCCCGGCGAAAGGCCTCGATGACGAAGGCGTCAACGCCTTTGAGCCGCTTTCCCCAAGCTTTGCGTCGCGCCCGAACCGGCGCGACGCCCTCCCCCCTCTCCCTGCGTCCTGCCACTGCGTTTTGCCCCGGCGCCCTGCGCCCCGACCCTGCCACGCCCCGGCATTCGCCGCGCGAAGCCGCACAAGCCCGGCCGAATCGGCGCGCTGCGGCGCGGACGATTCGGCTTCGGCGCCGGCGGCGTCGGGGAGCGGGACCGGACGGAGGGGCATGCGCCTCACTCGCGCGACAGCGCCTCCACGGGATCCAACCGAGCCGCGCTCTTGGCGGGCCAATAGCCGAAGACCAAGCCGACGCCCGCCGCGACCGAAGCCGAGAGCGCCATGACGTCGGGGGAGAACACCACGCTGATTTGGCTCACGGCGCTCGAAAGCGCCGCGCCCAATCCGTAGGCCAGCAGTGTGCCCAGGGCGCCGCCCAATAGGCAAATCAGGATCGCCTCGATCAAAAATTGCGAGAGGATGTCGGCTTGGCGCGCCCCCACGGCCATGCGCACGCCGATTTCTTGGGTGCGCTCGGCCACCGACACCAGCATGATGTTCATCACGCCGATGCCGCCCACGATCAGCGCGATCACGCCGATGAACAACAAGGCCGCCTTTTGCGTCCCGACCACATCCTCGATGGTCTTGCGCAAGGCGTCGGAGTTCATCAGGGTGAAGTCCTCCTTGCCGTGCAGGCGCGTGAGCAGATTGCGGATCGCCGTTTCGGCGGCTTCGCCGTTCACGCCGTCTTTGAGCCGAATGCCGATGTGGCGCAAGTGGCCGACGCCGGTCATGCGGCTCATCACGGTCTTGTACGGCAAATACAGCTCGGGCGTGCTGCCCGTGTCGAACGCCCCGTTTTCGCTCACGCCGATGACGACCATGGGCACCCCGCCGACGATGATCTTTTTGCCGATGGGGTCTTCATCCTCTTTGAAAAACAGCCGTTCGGCCTTTTCGTCGATCACGGCGACGGGCGCCATCGCCGCCACTTCGTTTTCGCCGAAGAACCGCCCTTTGGCGTTTTTCATGCCCTCCACCTCGAAATACGACGCGCCCACGCCGTGGATGCTCGATTCCTCGGTCACCGAGCCGCGCGTGACGCCGCCGCCGGAGTTGACCTCGGGCGAAATGCTGCGCACGAAGGGCTGACGGCCCAAAATCTCCATGTCGCTCAAGCTCAGCTTCGAGCTGCGAAAGCTTCCGCGCTTGCCCTGCACGCCGCGGTAAACGTGGATGGTGTTGGTGCCCAAGCCGGAGAGGCTGTCGATGATGTCGCGCTCCGCGCCCGAGCCGATGGCCGAGATCAAAGACACCGAAGCCGTGCCGATGATGATGCCCAGCATCGTGAGAAACGAGCGCATCTTGTGCGCCACAATTGCCCGGCCCGCCATGCGAAACGCTTCCCAGGCGCGCGAGCTCGCCCCAAAGGCGCGACGCATCTTCAGCGGCCCGGCGCCGCCCGCCTCGCCCGCGCCGGCGCCGGAAAGGCGTCTGGCGTCGCGCGCGATGCGGCCGTCGCGAATCTCGATGACGCGATGGGCGTTTTGGGCAATGCCCATGTCGTGGGTCACCAAAACGACGGTGTGGCCCTCGGCGTTGAGCTTTTTGAGGATGGCGAGCACCTCGGCGCCGCTGCGCGAATCCAAAGCGCCCGTGGGCTCGTCGGCGAAAATCACCGACCCGCCGTTCATCAAGGCCCGGCAGATCGACGCCCTTTGCTGCTGGCCGCCCGAAAGCTGGCCGGGCTTGTTGTCGGCTTTGTCGCCCAAGCCCAAGGCCTCGAGCAATTCCCGGGCCCGCTCGCTGCGCTCGGCGGGCGCCATGCCCGCATACACCGCCGGCACCTCGACGTTGCGCAAGGCGCTCATTTCGCCCATCAAGTGGTAGCGCTGAAAAATAAAGCCAAACTTTTCGCGCCGCAGCGCCGCGAGCTCGTCGGGCTCCATTTGCCCCACGTCGCGCCCGTCGACCCGATAGGTTCCCATGCTGGGGGAGTCCAAGCACCCCAGAATATTGAGCAGCGTCGACTTGCCCGAGCCCGATTGGCCGACGATCGCGATGAACTCGCCCGCGCGGATGTCCACATTGGCGTCTTGCAGCGCGACCGTTTGCAGCTCCCCGTTGTCGTAGCGCTTGCCCACGCCCCGCAGCGACAGGACGACCGGGGCGTGGGCAAGCGC
>CAJPTP010000079.1 GCA_905373555.1 uncultured Francisella sp.
GAACGGGGCCCAAACCCAAGGCGACCGACGTCGTGACCGTCCATTACGAGGGGAGGCACGTCGACGGCGGCGTGTTCGACGGCACCAAAGAGCACGGCGGGGAACCCGCGACCTTCCCGCTCAACGCCGTGATCCCGGGCTGGACGGAGGGCTTGCAGCTGATGAGCGAGGGATCGTCGTACACCTTCGTGATCCCATCCAAGTTGGCCTACGGCCCGTTGGGCGCGCCGCCCGCGATCGGCCCCGACGAAACCCTGATTTTCGACGTCGAGCTGCTCAAAGTCGGGGAGCGTTGAGCCAAGCTTGGAACCAAAAGCCCATGCGGGATGGCAAGGCGACGCTTGGGCCCGCCGCAGGGAAGCCCGGCAAAAAAAAGCGAGGATTGGCCTCGCTTTTTTTTGCCTTGCGCCCGGATCGGCCTTGAGGGGCCCCGGGAGGGAAAGAAAGAGAGACGCCCGAAACGACCGGGCTTGGGGCGCTTAGCCTTGGGCGGCGCGCAGCATCGCCTCCAAGTCAAAGTCGGAAAAATCCCAATCGCGCAGGTCGCAGCCGCCCAAAAGCTGGCGCAGATACGACGCCTTGGTTGCGCCGGGATCCAGCCATATTGGCCGATCCGCATCCCGCATGCTCTTTTTGACGACCACCGAGACCAAATCGGGGGCGCTCGTATCGCCCAAAATCAAGATGTTGCCTGCGGTGACAAAATTGCGCCACAGGTTTTGCCGGGCGAAAAAATTGAAGGCGGTGCCCCGGGCGTCGCCCACCAAATTGGGTTTGACGAACGCCGCCAAGCCGGACTGGGCGATTTCGCGCGCGCGCCGATCCAGCAGCGTCGTCGCGTCGTCCGAATACGTCCACAAACAGACGTTGTTGGATCCCGCCCGGGCGATGCGGTCGACGCGCCCCATGGCGAGCCCCGAGTCCGCCGGCGCCAAGTGCAGCGCCGCGTCGACCCGGTCGCACGCCGCCTGCAAAGCGTCGATCTTCTCTTCGCCCGCTTGGCCGGAGCTTAAGGCAGACAGATAAAACGGCCCCTGCCAACCCAACAGCTCTCGATTGCCCACCACCGTGAACGAGGCGGGGTAGTGCCGCCGGCGCTCGCGCAAGGGCGCGGGGTAATCGTCTTCGTGGAAAAACACCACATCCACCAAGCCCGAGGCGAATCCCTCCGACGCCTTGAACTTGTCCAGCTCCGCATAGCGCGCGAACAAAAAGCACACGCGCTCATACTCCTCGGGCGTCAAATCCAGCTCGGCCAAAGCGCCCGGGCCCGCCAACAAATCCTCCACGACCATGCCGCGACGCTCGGCCTCATCGTTGAGCGCCAAAAACTCGTCGGGGTTCAAGGGCAGCGGATGGGTGATATCCGTATCCTGAAACGGATACATCAGCAGCATCAAAACATTGAAAGTCGCTTCGGTCATGACGACCCCCTTGGCTATGCCCGGGCGCGCTTTGCCGCGGGCATTCGATCCGGGGCCCCCGCCGGCGCCCGCCCATTCGGCTTTCATTGTAGCGCCTTGCCCCGGGGCTTGCCGCTGCAAAACGGGGTTGGGGGGCGGAAGCCGAATTCCGCCCGGCCTCTATGCCCAAGCCCGGACATCGGGCCCAAGGCTTCGCCCCAAGCCGCGCCCGCCCCGGTCTTGCGGGTCGAAGCCGGCTCCGCCGGCCGGAGACGAAGAGCGGGGAAGGGGTCACGGCCCCTCGGCGCTTTTCGCCTCTTCGACAAATTGTCGGATCTTTCGGCAATCCTTGACTCCGGGCGCGCTTTCCACGCCGCTTGAAACGTCCACGCACGGCGCATGCGTCGTTTCGATCGCGCGGCGGACGTTTCGCGGGTTGAGCCCGCCCGCCAAGATCCACTTGCGCCCCAATCGCCCGCGCAATTCCTCATCCACAACCGACCAGTCGAAGCTTAGGCCGGAGCCGCCGCTGCGGCCTTCGACGGACGAATCGAGCAGCCAGGCGCGGGCCGAGGGGTGGAGCGACGCCAAGCGGCGGGCGTCATCCGCCGTCTCGATCCCCGCGCATTTGACGTGGGGCAGCCCGAACGAGCGGCAAAACGCGTCGGTCTCCGCGCCGTGAAACTGCAAGACGTTGACGCGCGACAAGGCGACGGCTTGTTCGACCCAAAGGCGGTCGGGATCGACGAACACCCCCACCGCATCCACAAACGGCGGCAACAGAGCGATGATCTTGCCCGCCTCCTTAGGCGGCAAGAAACGAGCGCTTTGCGGAACAAAAACAAAACCCACCGCATCCGCCCCCGCATCCGCCGCCGCAAGCGCGTCTTGCGCCCGACGAACGCCGCAGATTTTGACGCGAACCTTTGCCATGCCGAAGCCTCCTCCCCGTTTTTCCCGCCGGTCCTTGCCCAAGGCGCTTCCCGGCTTGGGCAGCCGGCGCCGCCGAGGCCATTGCCCTTTCCGGAGCCGCCCTTTGGCCTCCCGGCTGATGAGCTTATTGGATTTTGGGCTTATGGGCTCATGGACTTATGGGCATTCGCCTTTGAGCACCCGCTCTTCTTGAGCATTGTTCGCCAAGCTCGGCGCCGGCGCCGAGCCCTTGGCGTCCGCCTCGCCCTCCGCGCTCTGGCCCTCCCGCGCCAAACCCTTTGCGAGGGCGAGCTCAACCGGCTTCGCCATCGGCTCGTCTTCGCAATTGCCCCAAAACCATCCGGGCGGCTCCGCGAACGCCGCCTTGGCAAAGCGCGGCGGGTAATGGGCCCCGACGAAGTACAGCCCCGCCGCCGACAGAGTCGGCGGGGCGGCGCGCCGGTCGCGCGCCTCGACAAGCTCCCCGAATTCCTCGGGGCTCATCATGCCCCGGCCCACGTAGACCAAGGCGCCCATGATGTTGCGCACCATGTGGTGCAAAAACCCCGTGGCGGTGAAATCAAAGACGAACAAATTGCCCTCGCGCCGGGCGACGGCGCCCAGCACCCTTTTGACGGGGCTGGGGGCTTGGCACTCAGCGGAGCGAAAAGTCGAGAAATCGCGCCGCCCCAAGACATGGGGCAAGGCTCGGCGCATCGGCTCGAGCTCAACGGGCGTGAAGATCCACGCGGCCCGCCCGCGCAAAAACACGGGCAAAAACGAATCCACCCACAGCAAATAACGATAGCTGCGGGCGCAAGCGCTGAAGCGGGCGTGGAAGCCCTCCTCGGCGTCAAACACATCCAAAACCCGAATGCCGGATGGCAGCAAGCCGTTGGCGCCCATCTTCCAAGCGTAGTTCTCCCGCTTGGCCGACGTGTCGAAGTGGGCCATCATGCGAATCGCGTGCACGCCCGCGTCCGTTCGGCCCGCCGCCGAGACGCGCACGGGCGCGTCGGCGATTTGCGACAAAGCGCCCTCGACTTTTTGCTGAATCGTGTTGGGGTCGTGGCGCTGCTTTTGCCACCCGCCGAATTCCGAGCCGTCGTACTGCAAGACGATCGCCTTGCGCGCGCCGGCCTTGTCCAATGCCGCCATGGCTTCCCCCGCAAACGGGCAAAAAACAAAACCGCGTCGCCGCGGTTTTGTTGTTCCCCACAAGATCAAACGCCTCAAGCCGCAGGCTGCCCCAAGGTCTCGAGCTTGGCCATGGCCTCTTTGTACAGCTGCGAGTTCGGGTCGCACTCGTCGAGCAAGTCGTACAAGGTCTCCATCGCATCCTCTTTGAGGTTGCTTTCGAGATAGATGTCAACCAAATCCAACTTGGTCTGCAACGGAACGTTCAGATCCACGCCCGCGCCTTCGCGCCATGTGCCGATCGCGCCGTCCGGGCCCATCGCCTTTTGCGCCGCCGAAGGCTCCTTGGGCTCGGATGGAGCGGGAGCCGGCGCATCGGGGGCGGGGGCAGCCGCGGCGGGCTCCTCGAAAGCGGGCGCAGCCGCCTCCTCGGCCGCCGCAGCCTGAGACCCCGCCGTGAAATCCGATTCGTCGAAGGCCGAAGCCATGGCCGAAGCCGTTTCGGCCTCCAAAGACTCCGGCGTGACCTCGGCGGCGGGCTCGGCCAGCACCTCGGAATCGACCCCCTCGGGCAGCGTCGGGCCCGTGGAGAAGTCGTCGAAGCTGAATTCGCCCGCAGAGTCGGCGCCCGCGGCCGGCTGCGCCGCGTCGCCGAAGCTGCCGAAATCGAATTCGGATCCCACGGATCCGGGCTGGGCGGGCGCCGCCGCGTCGCCGAAATCGAATTCGGCTCCCGCGCCCGCGGATTCGCTCGGCCCGATGGAGAAGCCCCCCGCCAAGGCGGCGTCGGCCGAAGCGTCCTGCATGACGGAGGAATCGATGTTGAAATCCGTCTCAGGAGGCAAGGACGACGCGTCCGGCGCGGGCGTCGACTCGGCGGACAAGTCCAAATCCTTGGGCAAATCCGGCGCCGACGCCGCTTGCGCCGCGCCGTCCATGTCGACGTCCTCGCCCGGGCCCACGCCCAAAGGCGGGGCGCTCATGTCGAAGCTTAAGGCGGAATCGTCCATCTCGGGCTTGGGCGCGTCGGCGTGGTCGAAGCCGACGCCGGTCTCGCTGCCCGTGATCACCAATCCTTCGATGGCGTCGCCCTTCTTGCCGGCGTCGGGCACGCCGTCTTCGCCGCCTGCGCTGAAGGATTCCTCCTCCTCGCGCTTTCTGGCCATCTCAGCCGCCGCTTTCATGTCGACGTTGAAGTCGAACTCCAAAGGCGCGTCCGAGCCTTCGCTCTTCTCTTTGACCTCGTCGCCGAAGCCCGGATCCGCGAACTGCGGCTCTTCCTCGGCGGGCTCGGCCTCTTGGGCGGGAGCGGGCATCGGCGCCACCGAGGCGGCGGAGCCCGCGTCGTCCGCGGAGAAAGAATCCAGATCCAAGCCCAGCTCGGAGAAGTCCAGCTGACCGTCGAAGGCGGACAGCTGCTGGTTCTTGCCTTCGGCCAGTTGATCCTCGACCGACTTCTTGCGCCGAGAGACAGCCGACTCCTCGAACGCGGAATTGATGTCCTCGGCGGTGAGCTCCGGCACGTCGCTGTCGGCCGAAGCAGAGCCGGAACCGACCGCAAAGCCCATGCTGTCGGCGCTCGAGCCTTGCGTCTGCGCGAAGTTGCCCGAGTCGATGTCGAAGCCCGCGTCGGGCGCGCCCGCTGCGGCGTCGCCTCCGCCCATCCCGAACAAGCCGGGATCTTGGGCGGCGGGGGCAGAGCCGCCGAAATCGAAATCGAAGCCTCCCGCGTCGGCCGCGCCGCCCGCTGCGGCGTTCGCCTCGCCCTCGGGGGCGCCGAAGCCGCCGACGTCGAAGCCCGCGCCCGCGCCTTGATCGGCGGGGGCGCCGAATTGCATGCCCGCGCCCGCCGACCCCGCGTCCGGCGCGGGGGCGCCGAAATCAGCCCCGCCGAAGAACTGGCCCTGAGCCGGATCGGAGCCCATGTCGCCCATGCTCCCGGGCATCCCCGGGGCGGCCGGAATGCCGCCGTCCGGCAAGTCCGGCGCGATCTGAACGCCGCCCTCGGGCAAGTCGGGCGCGGCGGGAACACCGCCCGCGAAAGCGTCCGCGCCCATGCCGGCGTCAAACGGGGGAGGCGGCGGCATGTCAGGCGCCGCGCCGACCGGCGCGGCTCCCAAGCCCTGATCGCCCATCGGCGGGGGCGGGGGAGCCATGTCGGGCGCGCCGGCGAACGCGGGCGCCGCCATGGATTGGTC
>CAJPTP010000080.1 GCA_905373555.1 uncultured Francisella sp.
GGCCTCGGCCGAGGCCGAACGCGCCTTGCGCGCCAAGCTGGAGGAAACCCCGCCCTTGGGCAGCGTGGGCTGGGACGGCTCGGGCGCGGAGAATTTGCCTCTTTTGGCGCTATGCAACGTTTTGGCGGCGAAGATTCAGATTGAAGGCGCCGCCTCGGCCCAAGGGGCGCGCGCCGCTTGCATGGCGTTGGCGCGTCTCATGGAAGGGGTGGTCGCCGAAGACGTCGCCCAAACGATGGCGGGGCATCGCGCCCAAGCGGGGGCGGCGGATCCGACCTCCCCCGAGCGCTTCGGATCGTTTCGCGAAGCGCTGGAAACGCATCGGCAGCGAATCGCCTTGGACGTCGGCCGCGCCATCGGGGCGACCGCCGCCGGCTCGGACTTTTTGGAACGGCTGGCGCGCGAGGCCACCCAAGACGGCGCCATTCTCGCCCCGGCTTTGATCGAGCGCATGGCGGCCGCCCGCGACGCGGCTTTGGCGGGCGTCATGGAAAAGTCGCTGGCGTCGGCGCAGGCCATCGCCGAGCGCTACAGCGTCGACGACGAGGGCTCGAGGCCGGGCGCTTTGCCGTGCGCCCGCTCCTTGGCCCGACTGACAGAGCAATGGTTCCAAGCGGCCTCGCCCATTCTGCTTTGCCAAAAGCCGCGCTGCGCCTTTCACAGGCGCACCGCCCGCTTCGCCCAAACGATCGCCCGCTTCATCGACGCCGCGATCGTCGACGCCAATGTCCTGGCCAAAGAGCTGTTCGATTTGGATGACGGCGCCTTGATCGGTTTGGCCGACGCCGTGGGCCCGGCCGTCCAAGACTTGGCGGGCGCCCTCACAATCTGCGCGGATTTGGCCGAAGAGCTCAGACGCCGCGTGTACTTGGGCAAACTCGATGGCCAAGTCGAGCAAATCGAGCAAGACGCCGAAGCGGCGTTGGAAGACCTGCTGGACAGCGCCGCGCCGATTCTTGAGTCGCCCCAGACCTAACGCCGGAGCCGCCCCGCCAATCACAGAAAAGGGATGGCCAAGCGGCCTTGGGGGAGGATGAGAAAGAGAGAGGGAAAGATCAAGAAAGAGAAAGGAAAGCAGAAGACAATGAAAGGAAAAAAGATGAGAGGAAGGCAACGCGGCGCCTTAGATATGCAAAGCATCGCCCAAGGCAAGGTCTTTGCTCCCGCGCCCCCGTTTTCCTTATGATTAGCGGCTAAGCTCGCTTGCCCCTCCAAGCTCCCTCCCTTCTCCTGCCAACACAGCGCGGCTGACCCGCTTCCCCTCGCATGCGCCTAACCCCGGGTCGGGCTGACTTGGGCAAAAAAAAAAACGCCGCTTGCCGCGGCGTTTTTGCGCTTGGAGCGCAGCCCAAGGGAACGGCCCCCCGCTAAATCAAACCACTTTGATTGATGTTTTCGTCGATGTACAGCTTGTATGTTCCGCTTGAGGTTTGATAGCTGTAAACGTCGTAGATCTTGCCCAGCGTGCCGAAATTCTCGATCTGTCCCACCTCTTTCACCGCATTGCCCTCTGAATCCTTCAGATGATTCAACGTGTAGCCATTTTGGCGATCAATGGTCAAGCCGGTCTTCTTGGTGCCGTCGATGAAGAAGAGCTTTTCCCCATTCTTGTCAAAGTGATTGTTTTCAAAAACATCCTTATCGAACGTCAACTGCGCGCCTTGAAGAGAATTGTCAATAAATTGATCCATGCCTTTTATGTTCTTCAAGCTTTCCGTGCTGATCTTATTATTATTTTTATAGAAGAAGTTTTTATCGTTTTCGACAATAAAACGATCAAATCCATTGTCTGTTGTACCACTGACATCATCAAATTGAATATGGTTGTATTGCGTAAACCCTTTAAATGTATCGTCATAATAGTCACTATTTATCTCTCTAATCACCAATGTGTCATTCCCTTTTCCAAGAATAATGTCTCGATCACTGGAAGAAGAATATTTTGTCCATACCGGATTTACAATATACAAAGTATCATCGCCGCCTTTCAGGTCAATATGGGGATTTGCCCCGTTTGCCTTGCTATTCAATTCATCAAAAAAGATATAATCATGATCATCGCCTGTCTCAAAATCTGGAATAGTCGAGCTGTATCCGCTAGATTTGTTGTTAATATTAATATAAATATTATTTCCATTTCCGAGTTTAACGCTGCTGGAAGAAATAACTCCATCTGCATATAAGACGTCATTTCCATTTCCGGAAGAAAGATTGCTGCCCGAAAATACAAATCCGTTCTCTGGGCTTTTGAAAACCATTAAATTGTCTCCATCCCCCATGTCTATGTTTGCTTTATATGTCGTGCCATTCATTTTTATAATGTCATTTCCGGATCCAAAAGATATATTTTTATTCTCCGTGTGAGAAACAGCAGCGTCAATTTTCTTCGATACTTGGATGTAGGTATTGTTTCCCCCGCCGAAATCAAGACTTGTTTTGTCGCCGTAAATTTTTTCCAAGTTGACGACAATGTCGTCCCCCTCGCCCATCTGCAACGCAACGGGCTTGCTCGATCCGTTTTGACTCGGGGTATTGCCGTTTTTGTCGGCTCCGATTCCGCCCACATTTTTAAAGCTTCTGTTGACCCAATCGTATTCCGTTTTGCCGTACACCATCAAGAAGTCGTTTTCCCCCTCATGGGCTTGCAGGCGACCCGGGCCCTTCCCGTAGGTTGGATCCTCGCGGCCGGGAAGCAGCTTGGCGTATTCGGGGCCCCCTTGGGTGTCCAGATCGGACGCCAAACGATTGAGCATGGAAAGCCGCAGGTTTTCGCGTTTATTGCCCGCGCTGTCTTCGATGGTGAGGCAGGCTTGGTTGGCGGCCTTGTCGTCAAGCGGCCAAGACTTGCCGGGCTGAATTTGCAAAACCGCGCCGCCATCATCGTCCGCCTTGGCCGACGCGATCGTCTCATCGCCGATCTTCAGCGTGTATTGCGCCCCCGGCTCGCCCTTGAGGCTCAAAGAACGCGCCGCGTGCGAGCCCGCGTCGAAAACAAAATCTTGCAGCTCGGGCGCCTCGACCATGTTGTCCAAAACATAGGATGCGGCATGCCCTTTGCTCTGAGCGCCGTTGACGATTCTTCCGCCCTTCATGACGATCGCTTTGACGGCCAAACCCGTTCCCGTCGAGTTGGTCAAATCGGCCGCCGTGTTTTTGAGCAAATCGGCCAAGTCGGCCTCGTAAACATACTCGGTTCCGCCGCCCTGCGCGGCGACTTCCTTGATCTCGTTGAAGTGAACCTGCTTGAGAATCTTATGGGTTTCGACTTGGGGTTTGCCTTTCACGGCAAACGGGGCCTCGACCGTTGTCGTGAACTCCAAGGCCAAGGTTTCGTCGCCGCCGTTCAAATTCGAGTCCAGCTTGACTCGAATCTTCCCGGCTTTGACCTTGGATCGGGCTTCATCGCTCAACGCCGCCCATTCGCGCTGCGCATCGAGCGCCAGCAACTCCACGGATCCGACCTCCGGCGCATCGTCGGGCGCCGACAGATCAACCGGCTTGAGCTCCTTTGGCCCCTTGCAGGCCTGCACGGAGATCTTTTCGCCGTTTTTGCAGAGTTTGGGCAAAGTCAAGACATAAGCCCCGTTGTTTTCGTCGGCAACCGTCTCAACCTCGACGTTGCCCACCTTGGCCGTCACCCTGGCGCCCTTCATGGCATAGCCTTCGATTTTTCGGCCCGCGCCGCCGGATTGCCATGTCGCCGTGGTTTCGGGATCCCCGGGCGCTGGGGGAACCCCAGCGACGGCGCGTTCAATGGGGAGGGACTCGTTGCCCGCTTGATCCCGGGCTACCAACACAACATGGGCGCCCGGCTTCAAGAGCCGCAACAGATCTCCGGTCGGTTCGAACTTCGCCAACCCGCCGCCGTCGGCCATAGCCTCGACGCCGCTTTGCGCGCTCCAAACCGCCGGATCCAACTCTTTGCCGTCGATCGACTTGATTCTGACTGTGGAGTGCGGCTCGGTCTGAACCGAAATGCGCCCATCGGGGTCGATTTGAAAATCGGTGATTTCCGGAGGCGTTTTATCGGGGGCCTTGGCAAACGATTCGACCGAGCGCTTTGCTCCTTTTTCAACCGTGACGGCAACAATTTCGCTGTTTTTCAGAGCAGTCGAAAAAGTGAACGTCGCCGCGCCGTTTTGGTCTGTTTCCACTGTTTTGGAGGCTTCGCCGTCGATTGTCTGCCCATCTTTCCTGCGAATCGTCACCTTGGCGCCCTTGGCGCCGTCGACGCTCACATGCAGCTGCGTTCCGTCAGCGTTGAATTCGCACTTCGGCGCGACTTCCCAGAAAAGGCGCTCGACGGTCGCCAATTTTTGCGTTGTGTTGGGCGTGGGGGCGTCGTCGGCAACGGTGACCCGAACCGTGTAGCCCGCCCCCAAAGCGTTCGCCAATTCGTCGTTGGCTTCAACCGAAACGATGCCCGACCAATCGGCCGGCTTGGGCGGCGGCTTCAAAGCAAACTTTTTGAAACCCGGTACATCCTTTTTTTGGATTTCAAGCATGCTGACTGTGGCCCCGGGCTCCGTGATCACTTCCAAGCCGCCATCCCCCGTCACGGTCACCGCAAAAACCTTCGGCGGCGTCAAATCGGGCGCTTGCGCCTCGACGATTTCGGAGCGAGCCAAGGCTTTGGCCGCAACCACCTTCACCGACTCTTTGTTTATCAAGGGGGAACCCAAAACAAATGTCGCCGCGCCGTTTGCGTCGGCCTCTTGGCTTGGCAACGCGGCGCCCGCCGCAACCACCGTCACCAAGGCGTGCGGTTCGGTTTTGACGGTCAATTTGGCGCCTTGAGCGTCAAAAGTCGCCTCCGGCTGCTTATCCATGCGGAATAGGTTGGCGATCGCCGACGCCTTGTCGACGGCCAGACCCAAACCGGCTTCGATGTCAACCCGATCGCCGGGCTTCAAGCCCTCGGGGGCGAATTCGTACTCCCTGTTGTTGTTTTTCACGGGAGATAGGCTTTGATCTTCGCCGTTGACTTTGATTTTGATTTGGACGCTCGGATCGGCGCTTGTTTTGAAATGCGCATGCCCATCGGCCGTGAAATGGAGATCTTCAATCTTGAGCTCGTCCGTCGAGCCCGGCGCCGCAAAAGTCGGCACCGATTGCTTCAGCCCCTTGCTCGCCGTAACTTCGACGGTTTGGCCGGGCTCCGTCGCCTTGTTCAGCTCAATCCGGAATTTCCCGTCGGCGTCGGCGTCGCCGGATCCGAGAACTTGCCCATCATGTTTGACCACCACATGCGCGTTGCGCAGAGTTTCCCCGCTCACGCTTTGGCGCGCATACGGGTCGATTTCGGCCTTCACCTCGCCCATGGGGAATGACGGCGCGACGACGCTCGATGCGCCCGTCCGGCCGCCCAGCGTCGCCTCGACGGCAATCTTGGCGCCCGGCTTCAGTTGGCTGTCGGCGGGCGGAGTGGCGCTGAAACCGCCGTTTGGATCCGGGGCGACCGTCCAGTTTTCCTCATTCCCGTCGATCTTGATTTTGAGGGTCGAGCCCGCGGGGGCGCCGACATGAACGACTCCCTCTTCCGTCACCTCAACCGACTCGATGCGCAATTCCCCCGCGCCGAATCTGACAAAGATTCCAGAAGATTTTTGCAAGCCTTTTTCCGCCACGCCTTGAACGGTTTGGCCGAC
>CAJPTP010000081.1 GCA_905373555.1 uncultured Francisella sp.
AAAGCTTTCAAGCGGCCTTTGAAGGTCTGGATTGCTTTTCTTCGAGCTTGCGCAACACGACAACCGAAGAAGCAGTTGCTCCTATGATTTCATGGTGTTTTTGATATCAACACTTCTCGTATACTTTCCCAAAAAGAAAAGAGCGCAAGGCGGCGCCGCTTGCGCGGGCCCAACCGCAATATGAAGGCAAAAGGGTTAAGAAAAAGTTAAAACCGCCCTTTCCGGGGCCAACGGCCGCCTCGGCGCGCGCCCGACCCGCCCGCGGCTCTGAGTTGGGGGCTTCAAACCGCCAAGGGGCGAGGCAAAAGAAAAGCCGGCGCAGCCGGCTGAAGCTTAGCTCTTTGACGCTTTTCGCCTTTTGCTCATGTCGATGGCGGTTTCGATTGCGTAGCGCATGGAGCCGAAGCGGCAGGCGCCCTTGCCCGCCAGATCCAACGCCGTGCCGTGGTCGACGCTTAGGCGCAGGAAAGGCAGCCCCAATGTGATGTTCAATCCGTTGCCGAAGCAGGCGTATTTCAGCGTGGGCAGGCCTTGGTCGTGGTACATGGTTAGCACCACGTCGGCTTTGTCCAGCATGAAAGGCTGAAAGATGGTGTCGGCCGGGAACGGGCCTTGGACGTTGAGCCCGCGGTCTTTCATCTCTTTGACGGCGGGCGCGATCGAGTCGATTTCCTCGCGCCCCATGTAGCCGCCCTCGCCCGCGTGCGGGTTGAGGCCCGAGACCAAGATGGCGGGGCGCCGGCCCAAGAGCGCCGTCATGTCCTGGTCGATGATTTCGAGCGCCCGGCGCACCGAGTCGCGCGAAATCAGGGAGGGCACGTCCTTCAGCGGGCAGTGGGTCGTGACCAACGCCACGCGCATGCCGGGCCCGGCCAGCATCATCACCACCCGGTCGGCCTCGGCTTTGCCTTGGAAATACTCGGTGTGCCCCGAAAAAGGGATGCCCGCGTCGTTGATCACGCCCTTATGCACGGGGCCCGTCACGATCGCGTCGAAGGCGCCGGACCGGGCGCCGTCGAAAGCGGCGTTGAGCACATCCAGCACATACGGGCTGTTATGCCAGTCAAGCTCCCCGCACGCGACGGGCCGGCGCACCTTTTTTTCCAGCGCGTACAGGCCCTTGGCCAAAGGCCGGCTCCGGTCTCCGGGATAAGGCAGGGCGTCGAACGACCCGCCCGTGAGCTTCGCCCGTTGGCCGATCATCTCGGGATCGCCGATCACGACGATGGCGGCTTCTTCGGTCAGGCCCGACTCCCCGATCATGGCGCACAGATCCGGCCCGATCCCCGCGGGTTCCCCCGAGGTGACGGCGATGACGGGCGCCTCGGGCGCGCTTTCGGATCGCGCAGAGGCAATGTTTTCCATGGCTGTGTCCTTTCCGGGCCGAAAAGGGCGGCGGAAACGGGGCGTCGGGCGCGATCGGGCGCCGGTTTACTCCTCGACGTCGACTTTGGTGATGACGATGGGCTCGACGGGCACGTCGTCATGCGGCGCGACGGCGCGCGTCTTGACCTTCCCGATTTCGTCCACGACCTCTTGGCCCGCGACGACCTTGCCGAAGACCGCGTAGCCGAAGCCCCGGGGGGTGTCGTTCTTGTGGTTCAGGAAAGCGTTGTCGGCGACGTTGATGAAAAATTGGGCGCCGGCCGAGTCGGGCGCGGCGCGCCGGGCCATGGCGATGGTGTACTTGTCGTTTTTCAGGCCATTGCCCGCCTCGTTTTTGATCTCGGGGCGCGTCGCCTTTTCTTTCATGTCGGCGTCCAAGCCGCCGCCTTGGATCATGAAGCCGTCGATGACGCGATGGAAAATCGTGCCCTCGTAAAAGCCGTCCTTGGCGTATTGGACGAAATTGTCCACCGTGACGGGGGCTTTTTCCTTGTCCAGCTCCAGCGTGATGGCGCCTTTGTTGGTGTGGATCGTGGCTTTGATCATTTTGCTGTTTTCCTTTTGGGCGGCGCGCGCGGCGCCGTCTTGCGCCGGCGCCGCGACGGGGGCCGCCGCGGGGGCGGTTTTGCCCGCGGCGAGCGCGGGGGTCGCCAAAGCCATCGCCAAGGCGGACGCCAATGCGGCGAAAGCCGCCCGAAGGGTGTGTGAGCGCCGGTTCATGTCTTTATTCCCTGAGGGTTTGTCGGAATCGACGCGGCGCGCGGGTTGGCGGCGCGCCGGCTGGAATGGCCGATTATACAACAAGACGACAAACGCCCGGCCGCGAAAGGCTGCGCGATCCGCCCGATGCAAGCCGCCGCCGATCGCGGCGGCGCTCTTTGCCGACGCCTTGGGCATGGCGGGGAATGAGGGGGACAAAAAATAAAAAGCGGAAACAAGACCGCCGCCCAAGCGAGGATGCAAAAGACGGCGCCTCAAAAGATCCAACCCGAATCAGGCAAAGCAACAGGGCTCCGTCTTGATCGGCGCCAATCTCAAGGTCAAGAAACGCGGCGCGATGCAAAAAATGCTGAAAAAAAAGGGAAAAAAAAGGGGGAATAAGATGGGGCGGCGCGCGATTGGCCGCTTGGCGCCGCCGCCGGGGCGCGGGGGAAGGGATAAAGACCCAAAGGGGTAAAAAAAAACGGCCGCAAAGCGGCGCTTTTTGGCGGAGAGGAAGGGATTCGAACCCTCGAAAGGCTAAACACCTTTACACGCTTTCCAGGCGTGCGACTTCAACCACTCATCCACCTCTCCGTTGGCGAAGCACGGATTATAGCCGGATTGGCCCGCAAAAAGCAAGGGGCGGCGCGCTTGGCCGCTTTGACTTTCCCGTTTGGGCCCGAACGGCTCAAAACGGGAAAGAGCCGAAAGCGGGGCGGGGCGCCCGCCGAAGCAAATCGCCGTTGGGCGCCCGGCGCCTTGGCCGCAAGCGCCGCGTCGGATCCCCATCCCCTCCCCTCGCGCTCTGCCATGCTCGCGCCGGCTCCGCCACGCTCATGCTCATGCTCATGCTCATGCTCTCCTCTCGCTCTTTCTTTCCTGCTCCCCGCCCGCCCTCTCATTGGCAAGGCTTCGGCGCGCCCTATGATTTGCCGCCCGATTATCGCAAAATAGCCACTTGCGCCGCCCGCCGCCCGGCTCGCGCCCGTTTGCGGGCCGGATCCCGCGCGGGGGCTCCGGGCTCGATCGGAGGTTGCTCGAGAATCGGATGGGGCGTCTTGCGCCGCTTGGCGGCCAAGCCTCGGCGCGCCGCAAACGGCTCGCGCGGAGCCGGATTTAGGGGGAGAAGCGCATGAAGATGGTGACCGCGATCATCAAACCTTTCAAACTCGACGACGTGCGCGAGGCGCTGTCGGACATCGGCGTCACGGGCATGACCGTGACGGAGGTGAAGGGCTTCGGCAGGCAAAGGGGGCACACGGAGCTGTACCGGGGCGCCGAGTATGCCGTGGATTTCCTGCCCAAGGTGAAGGTGGACATCGCGGTGACCGACGCGATGTGCGAGCGCGTGGTTGAGACCGTGGCCAAGACCGCCCGCAGCGGAAAGATCGGCGACGGCAAGATTTTTGTCTCGCCGATCGAGGGCGTGACGCGCATTCGCACGGGCGAGACGGACGACGACGCGATTTGAGCCCCAAGCGAGACGCGCCGCCGCCCTTCGGCGCCGGTCCGGCCGATCGCAAGAGCAACGGCCGCGCGCCCGGGCGGTTTCGTCTCGCTCAAGCGGGGGAACAAAAAAGGCGCCTTTCCGGCGCCGTTTTTTTGCGTTGCCCTTGGCTTGCCCGGCGCCTTTGGCAAGGCGCCGGAATGCCGCCGCGGCCCAAGGCGTCGGGCGTCAATAGGGCTTGGGCTTGATCTCGATGTAAGCCGCGTCGCGCAGCTGTTTGATCCATTCGCCGTAGACGCTTTTGGCCTTTTGCTTGGCCAAGAGGCGCTGCGCGATCGCGGCCATCTCGTCGGGCGACGGCTTGGCCACGCGCGTTTCGTTGAGCTTGATCAGATGCCAGCCGAAGGGCGTGCGCACGGGGTCGCTGATTTCGCCCGGCTTGAGCTTGAACAGGGCTTTTTCGAAATCCTGGGCCGTCTGCCCGGGCGAAATCCATCCCAAGTCGCCGTATTGGGCCGCCGAAGCCTTGTCGTGCGAATAGCGGTAGGCCAAAGCCCCGAAGTCGGTGCCCTCTTGCGCTTGGCGCTTGACGTCGGCCAAAGTCTTGAGAATGGAGTCGGGCGTGAACCCCGGGCCGGGCGCCAAGAGGATGTGCTGCGCCCGGTATTGGGTCACGGCGGGGGCGAGATCGGGGTGCATTTGCACGTATTGCGCGACCTCTTGGGGCGAGACTTTGGTCATGCTCTCGACCGCCAAGGACGTCACGTATTGGGCCAGCGCTTTTTCTTTCAAAGCCTTGCGGAATTGCTCGCGCTCCACGCCCTCTTTTTTCAGCTGCTTCTCAAGCTGCTCGATCGTGAGGTTCATCGAGCGCGCGACCTCCCGCTCGGCGGCGTCGACCTCCGCTTGGGGCGTGTCCACGCCCTTGGCGCGCGCGATTTGCAGCACGAGCTTTTGATTGATCAGCTCATCCAAGGCTTGGCGGCGCGCCATTTCGGGGCTGAGCCCCGGGTGGCTTTTGATCAGGTTGGCCTCGACGTCGCTCAGGTCTTTTTCGGTGATGACGTCTTGGTTGACGATCGCGGCGATGCGATCGACCCAATGCACCGTCGCGGCGGCGCCTTGCGGCGCGCGCGCCTTGGCTGCGGCTTTGGCGGGCGCCGCGAAAGCGGCGCCGGCCCCCGCTCCGGCGCCCCAGGCAAATGCCGCCGCCAGGGCGGCTCCCGCCGCCAAGCGGCGCGACACGGTGACTATCCTCATCGGCAGTGATCCTATGTTTCGGTTTTGGCTTTGCGCCGGTTTCTTTGATTTTGGCCTTTGCGGCGCCATTCGCCGCCAAAGGGCGCGTCAAAAGGTCAGGAACGTTTTGCTTTCGCCCAGGTCGGGCCCCGCGACTTCCTTGATCAGGTGAAACAAGGGGCGAAGCTCGCCGTAGCGGCGGGATGTTTGCATCAAATAGCCCAAAAACCGGGGCGTGTCCTGCTCGTAGCCGTCTTTGCCGTCGCGCCGATTCAGCCTGCAAAAGATCCCCGCCACCTTCAAGTGGCGCTGGACGCCGACCCACTCCATGTTCTTGTAAAAGTCCTCGAACCGGGGCTCGACGGGCAGCCCGCAGCCGCGGGCCTTTTCCCAGTAGCGAATCGCCACGTCCAGAATCGTTTCCTCGTCCCACGACACGAACGCGTCGCGCAGCAGCGACGCCAAGTCGTAGTGCAGGGGGCCAAAAACGGCGTCCTGAAAGTCGATGATCCCGGGCCTGTCGCCCACTTGGATCATGGCGTTGCGCGCGATGTAGTCGCGATGGCAGTAAACGTAAGGCAAAGCCGAGATGCGCCGCAACAGCGTTCGCTTCGTTTCGTCCCACGCCCGCCTTTGCTCGGCGTTGAGCTCGACGCCCAGGCGCTTTGCCAAGTACCAATCGACGAACAGCTCCATCTCCGCATCCAGCTTTTCAAGGCTGTACAGCGGCAGGGCGTCGCCGAGTTTCTCGGGCTCATTCAAGCTGCCTTGGGGCCCGGAGCGTTGCAGCTTCGCCAGCTCAAAGGCGAGCTCCAGCAGCAAGGCGCGGCTCGCCGCGGGGCTTTCGACCTGCTTGAAGG
>CAJPTP010000082.1 GCA_905373555.1 uncultured Francisella sp.
GGTGTAGCTTAAGGCGACGGCCAAAACCAAGAAAATGAAATAAGCGCGCAGCAGCCCGAACGCCCCGCCCAACGCCTTGTCCCACCCCCCAAGCTTGAGCTGCTTGATCAGCTCCTTGATCCACTTGCGCAGGAAGGACAGAGCCAACGCCAAAACGAAGATGGAGGCCGCGCGCGCGGAAAACAGAGACGCCATCTCGCCCAGCGAGAAGAGGCGCGCGAAAGCGTCGGCGAACAAAGCCCCCGCAAACCAGCCCACGACGGCCGCGACCAGCCATCTGGCGAAGGAAAAAATTTCGTTGACCAACCCGACATAGTAGGCGGCCGCGACGCTCAAGACGGTCGCCCCCGCGATGGCGACGTCAACGGAATTCATGGAACGCGCCTTGCCGGCTCAACGGGGCTCCGCCCGGGCGTTTCTTGGAAAAAGTCGTCGTCACTTGTATTTCTTTCCGGCCTCGCCGCGCAGAATCTGCTGCGGGGTGAGCTTGCCGCCCGCCGCTTTCTTCTTTTGATCGCCCTTGCCCTTGCCCTTGCCTTTGCCCTTCGCATCCCGCTTGGCGTACTTCTTGCCCGCCTTGCCTTGCAAGACCTCTCGGGCCGTGAGTTGGCGCCGCTTCTTCGGTTGGGCTTTGGGCCGGGGCTTGGGCGCAGCCGCAGCCGCGCGCTCGGGCTCCGCTTTGGGGGCGGCGGCGGGAATGGTCGATTGGGGGATGGCCACTGTTTTTTCTTCCGCCTCCGAGGTGAGCCGGACTTTTCCGTCGGGGTCGATGACGACTCGGCGCAAAGCTTGGCCGCCCTGCGCGCCCGCGCCGCCCGAAATCAGGGCCCCGCCCGCCGCCGCGGGGGCCGCTAAGACCGCAGGCGCCGCGGGGGCCGAGGGCGCCGAGACGGCTTTGGGCTCGGGGCTCGACGAAGCCGAGGCGGGCGCCGGGCTTTCGTTCGCCATTCCCGCCACAGCTTGGGCGATGGCCCGCTCCTTGGCGGCATCCTCGTCGCCGGCCCTTTTCTCCGCCTCGGCGGCGCGTCCGGCGCGGGGAGTCGGCTCCGTCGCCTTGGGCGCCGAGGGGGCCGCGCCGACGGATTGGGTCGGCGCGCCGTCGGCCGCCCGCGCGGGCGCGGGCACGGAAACGCTTGGCGCGCCCGAGGCGGCGGAAGAGGATCTCGCCGAAACGGCGCCGTTCGGCGTCGATCCGGCCGCAGCCGCCGCAGTCCGTTGCGCCGCGGGGATCGGCTCCGCCGCGGGAGCCGTCCGCTCGGGATTAATCAAACTTTGCCCGGGCGCGGGCTCGGCGGATCCGGGAGCCATGCCCAAGTTGGGGCCGGAAACGGGCGCCGGGGCCATTCCCCCCGCTGCGCCCGCGCCGACCGGGGCGGAAATGGGCTTGATGTCCTCGGCCACGGGCCTGTTGCGCAAGAAAACGAACAGAAAGCCGATGGCGACCATGATGACGGCGACGATCGAATACGTGAGCCACTTCGAGGCGCGCGACTCGTCGCCGCTCGCGGATCCATTGGGAAAACGGGGAGAGGTCGACATACCTTCGCATATCCTTTGATCCAAGCCGCAGGGCTTTGAAGGCAAACGGCGGCGATTATACAACGAGAAACAAGGCGCAAACGAACTCGGCGGAAGATTTCAAGGGCTTAGGCCCAATCCTTTCCGCCGCCCTGGGTTGCCGCAAGACGTCGGCAACGGGGAATCAATGCGCCCCGGCCCGCATGGCTTCGGCCACGGTGTGGAAAGAGCCGAACACGACGATCCGGTCGTCTTCCTTGGCCTCGCTTTTCGCCGCCCGCCAAGCTTCGGCGATCGAGTCGTGGCAAACCACCTCTTTTATCCCCGCTTTGGCGAAGGCGGCCAGCAAATTGGCTTTGTCGCGCCCGCGCGGCCCCGCCAAAGGGGCGATGCGCCACAGGTCGAATTGCCCTTTCAACTCGTTGAGGCACGCGTCGACGTCTTTGTCGGCCAAAATCGAGAACACGGCGACGCTTCGCCGGGCAAACGGCAACATGCCCATGTTGCTTTTCAGGTTGCGCGCGGCTTGGGGGTTATGGCCCACATCCAACACCGTCACAGGCCTTCCCGGAAGCACCTGAAAGCGGCCCTTCGCCACGGCCAAGGCCACGCCGCGCTTGACGGAGGACTGGTCGGGGTCGATGCGGGATCGAAGGCACTCGAACACGGTCAGCGCCGTCGCGGCGTTCTTGATTTGGGCGTCGCCGCGCATCGGCGGCAAGGGCATGGCGTAGCGGGCGCGCTTGGGCAGCGAGGCGACCCGGGGCCGCGGCGCCTCGGGCTTGTCGGGCCGCGCGTTCGGATCGTAGCCGTTGAACGCGTAATTCCATTGCATGCGCCCGTCGGACGCCGCGGAGAAATCCCGGCCGTAGGCCAAAAGCGGCGCCCCGATTTCCACAGCGCGTTTTTCAAGGCTGCGCGGAATCGAAACGTCGCCGTAAATCGCCCACTTGTTGGGCCGAAAAATCCCGGCCTTCTCAAACGCGATCTTCTCGATCGTGTCGCCCAAGAATTGGGCGTGGTCGATGTCCACGGTCGAAACGACGGCGACGTCGGCGTCGAAGGCGTTCGCCGCGTCGAGCCTGCCGCCCATCCCCACCTCCAGCACGATGAGCTCGCAGCGCGCTCGCATGAAGGCGTCCATCGCGGCCAAGGCGTTGTACTCAAAATAACTGATGCGCCGATCCGGCATGTCGGCCCGTTCGACGCGCTCGAAGGACTCGACGATTTTCTCGTCGGACAGCTCCTCGCCGTCGATTCGAATGCGCTCGTTGTAGCGCAGCAAGTGCGGGCTGGTGAAGCATCCCACCTTCACGCCCGCCTCCTTGGCGATCGATTCGACGCAGGCGCACACCGAGCCTTTGCCGTTGGTGCCGCCCACCGTGACGATCGGGGCTTGGGGGCGCAGGCCCAAAACGTCGACCGCGTCTTTCATGCGCTCCAGCCCCAATTTCATGGCGCCGCCGGGAACCCCCGCCTCGAGCTTCGTCAGCCAAGCCCCCAAACTGTCGGACATCATTTTCCTTCCCACGGCCAAGGCGCGCCCGGCCGATCAAGAGCCCAACGCCTCGGCTCAAGCCCCAAGAATCAAGCCCGATCCGACGGCAAAATCCCGCAGCCCCCAAAAAAAACGCGGCCGCAGGCCGCCTTTGCCCGCCTTCGCAAAAGGCGGGCAAAGCGAAGCAAACGGAAAAAAGCCGCGGGCTAAAAGGTCGCGAAGCCCTTGGCCAAATCGCGCCAATCCGAGTCGGTTTCGATCGAGTCGGCGTCGGGGACGATCGCGACGCGCCGGTCGTCGGTCATTTTTTCAATCCTGCCGATCAAAACGGGGCGCTCCCCCATGGCTTTCAGAGCCGCGCTCGCGGCCGCCGCCTCTTGAGGCGTCGCGATGAACACGTAGCCCACGCCGCAGTTGAAGGAGCGCGCCATTTCGCTCTCGGCGACGCCGCCTTGCTCGCGCAGCCACTGGAAAATCTTGGGAACTTTCCATCCGTCTTGGCGCAGCGTCGCGCGCAGCCCGTCGGGCACCGAGCGCGGGATGTTTTCCAACAGCCCGCCGCCCGTGATGTGGGCCATGCCCTTGACGTCGGCGGCGGCCAAGGCGGCCAAGGCGGCCTTGGGGTAAAGCCGCGTGGGCTCAAGCAAGACCTCTTTGAGCGACTTGCCTTCGTCGAACGGGGCGTCGAGGTCGGGCGCGGCTTGCGCCAAAATCTTGCGCGCCAACGAGTAGCCGTTGGAGTGCAGGCCCGAAGACGGCAAGCCGATGATCGCGTCGCCTTCGGCCACGCGCCTGCCGTCGACGATCTCGTCTTTTTCGGCCACGCCCACGGCGAACCCCGCCAAGTCGTACTCCCCTTCGGGGTACATGCCCGGCATTTCCGCGGTCTCGCCGCCGATCAAGGCGCATCCGGAAAGCTCGCAGCCCTTCGCCACGCCCTTGACCACTTGCTCGGCCCGGTCGACGTCAAGCTTGCCGCAGGCGAAGTAGTCCAAGAAGAACAGGGGCTCCGCCCCTTGGACGACGACGTCGTTGACGCTCATCGCCACCAAATCGATCCCGACCGTGTCGTGCTTGTCGAACGCGAACGCCAGCTTGAGCTTGGTGCCCACCCCGTCGGTTCCGGACACCAAAACGGGGCGTTTGTATTTGGAGGCGATCTCCACGACGGCCCCGAAGCCGCCGATGTCGCTAAGAACCTCCGGGCGCATCGTTTTTTTCGCCCACGGCTTGATGCGCTCGACCAAACGCTCGCCCGCGTCGATGTCCACGCCCGCCGAACGATATGTCATGCCTTCGGGTTGCCCGCCCCGACGGTCTTGGGTTGATTTCATGCTTGCTCCGTTGCTGTGCGCAGCCGCGCCGAGGCGCCGCCCCGGCGATGAAAGGCGCGGCGGCCTTCCGCCGCGCGCCGCGATTATAATACAGCCCCCGCGCGCCCGATTGGGCCGGATTGGCCCCGGATTGGCCTCGGTTGGCCTTGGCCGGCCTCGATGCGCCTTGAGCCGGCCCGCTTCGCTGCGCGATTTCGTTGCGGCAGGGCAAGACAAGGGCTCGGCGGCGGGTCGATTCGCCGCCGTTTTCCCATTCAGGGTATAATCGGCGGTCGGCTCGGCGCGCCGCGCCGCATGCTTGGGCCCCGGCCCGGCATCCCTTCTTTCATGGCTTACTGCGAATTGCAAATGATCGAATTCAACGTCAACAAATTGGCTTGCGCGGCGGTTTTGGCCGCTGCGGCGGCCGTGTGCCTCTCCGGCTGCGCGCGGGATTACCCCGAGCCCGGAAAATCCGCGTTCAAGAAAGCCATCGAGGAATACGCGGACAGCCACAAAAGCTGCATCGAGATTTCGCCCGCGGTCGACGCCGACCGCGACGCGGCGGGCCGCATCGGCGATCGGCAGCTGATCATCGACGTCGCCGACTCCTCGGGCAAGCCGATCAACCAAAACGCGGCGCGGCAGCTGGACTTGCTCGCGCAGCAAGGCTATTACGCGAAGAAAAACGTCGACGGCTTCGACGGCGCCAAGCGCGCGGTGTACACCTTGAAGCCGACGTCCGAGGATCTTTTCATGCGCGAGTCGGATCGGGTTCTGACTTGCCTGGGCGCCCAGAAGGTCGTCAAGATCAATTTCTTCACCCGCCCCGCCCCGCTTGACGGCGTGTGGGTGTCGTACGTCAACTACCAATCCGTCGTGAAAATCGACAAACTCGGCTCGAAGCTGCTGCGCTTGGATCCCAACGAGAAGGTCTACACCTCGATCTTGGAGGATGAGCAAAACGCCACCGTCGCCGTCGCCGCGACCGACAAGGGCTGGAAAGACGCCCGGACGGTCATGGAGAACCTCGAGGAAAACGTTTATTTCCGCTGATGCGCCGATGTGCGTCGCGAAAAAAAAAGCGGCCGAGCGCGCGGCCGCTTTTTTGTTTGCCCGCCCTTTCCTTGCCCGCGCGCCGCCTGTCTGTTTCCTTGCCGCTTGCATGGGCTCGGCCGCGCCCATCGCCGCTTGGCGCCGTTTCCCAAGCCCCTCGGCGCCGGCGGATCGCCCCCCCCCACCCGGGGGGGGGCAACCCCGAAATTCGATGAGATCAAAAA
>CAJPTP010000083.1 GCA_905373555.1 uncultured Francisella sp.
CGTGCGCTCAACGGATTGGGCGGCGCGTTCGTTTTGCCGGCGCGAGGACAAAGGCGATTCAGGAAAAGGGGAATGACCCGCGCCGCCCATGCGCGGGTCTATGCCTTTCTGCGGCGCTGTTTCGCGGGCGGCGGGATCGGGCCGCGGGATGGCCCGGGCGCTGACGACGGGAGCCCAGAGCTCAGCCGCCGTCGACGCGCGCCTCCAGCCGTCCCAGCCTTCGCGCCAAACAAAGTCGTCGGGTTGGATTTGCCCGCCAAGGGCCATGCGCCGGATTTCTTCGTCCCCGATGGGGCCGCAGGCGCGACGGTTTTTGAGGTAATGCCAAAGCATGGCGGCCTCCCGCGCGGCGCGCGGGCTGCCGAGCGCCGCGCTTTTGCGCATGGCTCTATTTTAAATGGCGAACCCGAGCGCGCGTCGCGCAAGACGCAAAAGGTCGGCCAAGTTGCGAGGCGGCGCCCAAGGCGCTCGAAATCGCCGCATCGCCTCGACAAAATGGGGAAAAAAACGATCGGCTTCCCCCTCCTCTCCGCATCGGTTGGCCTCGGATCGAGCCGGAAATGCGCGCTTCGGCGGGGTCGCCCCCGGCATTCTTGGCCAATCCGGATTGGAAAAAACACGCGCATCGCTCGGCAGACGCCCCGATTTCGAAGGCAAGTTGGGCGGCAAAACAACAAGAAACGGGGAACGCAAAAAAAACGGTGAAAACCGGCAAGAGAGGAAGCCCTGAAGCGGCGGGATCAAGCCAAAAAATCGGTCGGGCGGTTGGCGAAGGGAAGCCAAAGGGGCAGGGGCGTCCAAGGCCAAAGAATGAAGCGGGAAGAAAGAGGGGAAAGAAACGAAGAAACGGCCGCGGCGTTTGAGAAAGCGGCTTTCGTGGAGGCGGCCTGTTCGTCTGGGTTGAGCGCGCCGAAGATCGATCCCGCCCGAGGCGGCCGGGGCCTTGGGGGGATCCCGGGCGGGGGCGAGCGCGCCGCGCGCCGCGCGCAGCGGTTTGACCTTTGCCCAAGCATTTGGCTTTTGCTTTTTTTTTGCTTTTGACCCAATCCAAGGCGCCGAGGCCTTGTTGATTCCGGTCGGGGATGGAAAAGTCCGGGGCAGTGGCCTTGCCGCAAATGGCGTTTCGCTAGGCGGCGGTTTTCTTGAATTGGCTGAAACGCATGCCCATGGCGCGCAAAGCGGCGAAGTACACGGCGCAGCCCAGCAAGATCAAGGCGGACAGCCAAGCCGCGCGATGCAAACCGCGCATCTGGGCAAACGAAAGAGGATAGAGGTTTTGGGCGAGGGCCAAAGCCAAGGCGACGCACATCAGCGCCGTCGCGGCGACGATCTTGGCGCAGAACTTTCCCCACCCCGGGCGCGGCGCGTACAGCTTCTTTTTGAGCAGCGAGCGCAGCAAAAAGCCCGCGTTGAAGCAGCCCGCGATGCTGATCGACAGCGCCAGGCCCGCGTGGCCGAAAGGGAAGCCCAAGGCCAAGTTCAGGCATTGGGTCAAGACCAGCGAGCCGATGGCGATTTTTACGGGGGTTTTGATGTTTTGCAGGGCGTAAAAGCCGGGCGCCAAAATTTTGGTTAGGATAATCCCCACCAAGCCGAAGGAATAGGCGACCAAGGCCAAGGTGGTCATGGCCGCGTCGAAGCGGCCGAAGCTGCCGTACATGAAAAGCGTTTGAACAATCGGCTCGGACAAGGCGGCCAAGCCCGCCGCGGCGGGAACCGTGAGCGCCACCGCGACTTTCAGCCCCCAATCCAAGACGGAGGAATACGCCTCGGAGTCCTTGCGCGCGGCTTGCTTGGCGAGGGTGGGCAGCAAGATGGTGCCCAACGCCGCGCCCAAAACCCCCGACGGCAGCTCCATCAGCCGATCCGCGTAATACAGCCAAGAAACCGATCCCGTCTCGAGCAAGGAGGCGAAGATCGTGTTGATCACGAGCGAGATTTGGGCGACCGACACGCCCAGCAGCGCGGGCGCCATGAGCGCCAGCACCTTGCGCGGGCGCGGGTCGGACCGGTCGAAGCGCGGCAGCCGCAAAAAGCCCAGGCGCCGCAGCGCGGGCAGCTGCCAAGCGATTTGCAGCGCGCCGCCCAACAGGCAGCCCGCCGCCAAAGCCATGACGGGCGGGTCGAACAGGGGCGCCAAAAACAAGGCCGCGAAGATCATCGCGACGTTCAGCAGCGCGGGCGCCAGGGCGGGAACGGAGAATTTGCCGTAGGTGTTGAGGATGGCGCCGACGAAGCTGGAGACCGAAATCAGCAGAATGTAGGGGAAGGTCACCCGCAGCAGGGACGCGCTCAAGGCGAACTTGTCGGCCTCGCGGGCGAATCCGGGCGCCGTAACCCAAATCAGGGCGGGCGCCGCCAAGGAGCCCAAGGCGGAAACGATCGCCAAGGCCGCGATCAGCCAGCCCGCGACAACGCGGGCGAAATCGACCGTCCGCTCAGGGCTCATGTTTTCTTTGCTTTGAGCCAAAAGCGGCACGAAAGCTTGGGAAAACGCCCCTTCGGCGAAAACTCGGCGCAGAAGGTTGGGCAGCTTGAAGGCGACGAAAAACGCGTCGGCCGCCATGCCCGCCCCAAAAGCGCGGGCGATCACCGCGTCGCGAAGAAAGCCCAAAATGCGCGACGCCATGGTCAGGGCGCTGACGCTCAACAACGACTTCAGTAAGTTCATGGCAACAGCCCGCCTAGGGCGCCCCAAAGCGAATCGGCGGGCCGAATCGGCAAGCTCGCCCGAAGAAAGCGAAAAGGAGGGATGGCGCGGCGCAATGCGGCGCACCGCTCGCATCGCAACGGCGCTCAACGAAAAAAAGAGACGAAACGCGCCGGGATTGGGTCGGCGCAAGCCCTTGGGCCTAGAGTCGCCCTGCGCCCGCCGCCAAGCGGCCCGAACCCAAGGCCGGGCCGCGATTATAGCATCGGGGCCCATGCCTCTTCCCGCCAAGGCGTCCAAGGGCCCGCGCTATAATGCGCCGAGCGTCGCGGCGCCTTGCCGGCGCCGGGCGGAAAGGAAAGCCATGGTCAGTCGCGAGGAATTCGACGAGATCGCGCGCGCGCATCCCGGCTTGGCCGTGCCGATGACTTTGGGGCTGACGGCGCAGGATCTGGGCGGGGATGAGGATGTCTCGCCGTTTTCGATTTACTTGAGGCTGGCCAACGAGCCGCGCACGTTTTTGCTCGAATCCGCCGACCCCGCCTCGCGCTTTGGCCGCTACTCCTACATTGGCCTTAAGGCCGGAAAGGTTTTGACGGTCGTGGACGGCGCCGTTCGCGCGGGGTTCGCCGACGGCAGCGCGCAAACGATCGAAACCGACGACGCTTGGGCAGAAATGGCGCGCTTCGCCGAATCGGCGCGCTCGGCGCCGTTGCCCGAGAAGCCAGGCTTCACGGGCGGCGTCGCGGGTTTTTTGGGCTATGAGTGCAATGGTCTGCTTGAGCCCAAGCTCAAGCGCGCCGCGCCCAAGCCGTCCGCCGTCGGCATTCCGGACGCCTGTTTGCTGCAAGTCGACCGCCTTTGCGTCGTGGACGGCTTGGAGCGCCGGGCGGAGCTCATCGTTTTGGCCGACCCCGGCCAAGACGGCGGTTACGAGCTGGGCCGCGAGCGGCTGTGGGCGATGCGCGACAAGCTCAAGCGCTCGGGCACCCGGGCCTTCCCCTCGAAATCGGGCGATTCCCATGCGACGGCGCTGACGGCGCGCGAGGAATTCGAGGCCATGGTGGCGCAGTGCGCCGAGGCAATCGCCGCGGGCGACGCCATCCGCCTCACCCCCGGCCTGTGCGTCAAGGCGGCCTTCGCGGAAGATCCCGTCTTGCTGTACCGCGCGATCGCGCGCGCTCATCCGGCCGAATTCATGTATTACTTCGATTTCGGCGATTTCAGTTTGGCGGGCTCGTCGGAGGAGATTTTGGCTCGCGTCGAGGGCCGCCGGTTGTTCGCGCGGCCCGTGTCGTTTGCGTCCGAAGCCGCCCCCGATCCCCAACGCTCCGCGCGCGAGCCCTCAAACGCCGACAAAACGCAAAAGAGAAAAAGCGAGCCGCCTTTCCGCTCGGCAACGGAGCGCTTGGCCGCCGGGCACGCGACGCTCGTGGATTTGGCGCGCAACGACGCGGCGAGGGTGTGCAAACCCGGAACCGCCGCGGTCGAGGAAAAAATGAGGGCCTTCGGCGCGGGGCCCGACGCGGGCGTCGCCTCTTTGATCGCGGGCGAGCTCAAGGACGGCTTGGGCGCCTTCGACGCGCTGCGCAGCGCCTTTCCCGCCGGATCCTTGGCGGGGGCGCCGAAAATTCGGGCGATGGAAATCGTCGACGGCTTGGAGCCGCGCAAGCGCGGCGCCTACGGCGGGGCCGCCGGCTATGTCTCGGCCTCGGGCGATATGGGCATGGTTGCGGTGGCGCGCGCGGCGACGGTCAAAGACGGCTTCATGTACCGCCAATGCGGCTCGGCGGTCGTTCTCGATTCGGACCCCGCCTTGGAGTGGTCCAAGCGCGAGCAAGACGCGCTCGACGTCGAGCGGTGGGCCAAGGACGCGGCGGCGTTTCAGGGGCCGAAGCGCTGAACCGCTCTTAGGCTTGCTTATTCTTTCGGATTATTTACTATTTGCTTATGTTTCGCTTCGGCGCCCCGCAACGGGCTTCGCGCCGAGCCGGCTCTCTTTTTTTTCAAGCCGATGGGACAGCACATGGCCGCTTACACAGTTGAGAAAGTTCTTTCCGTCCACCATTGGACGGAGGCGTATTTCACCCTTACCTGCACGCGCCCTGCGACGCTGCGTTTCGAAAACGGGCAGTTTGTCATGATCGGGGTCATGGTCGACGGCAAGCCCATCCTGCGCGCCTACAGCATCGCCTCGTGCAACTATGAGGAAGACTTGGAGTTTTTCAGCATCAAGGTGCCCGACGGCCCGATGACCAGCCGGCTGCAGCACATCCGGCCCGGCGACGATATTCTGGTGAGCAAGAAGCCCACGGGCACGCTGGTGGCGCGCGATCTGAACCCCGGCAAATACCTGTGGATGCTCTCCACCGGAACGGGCATCGCCCCCTTCCTGTGCCTGACCAAGGATCCCGACGTTTACGAGCGCTTCGAGAAAGTGGTGTTGATCCACGGCGTGCGCCACGTCGCGGATTTGGCCTATTACGACCGATTCACCAAGGATTTGAAAAACCACGAGTACATCGGCGACATGGTGAAAGAGCAGCTGATTTACTATCCCATCGTTTCGCGCGAGGATTTCGAGCACCATGGCCGATTGACGAACCTGATGCGCGACGGGACGCTGTTCAAAGACATCGGCATGGAGCCAATCACCCGCGACAAGGATCGCGCGATGATTTGCGGAGGGCCCGCGATGCTGAAGGATTGCTGCAAAATGCTCGACGATTTTGGCTTGCAAATCTCCCCAAAATCGGGCGTTTTGGGCGACTATCTGATTGAGCGCGCCTTCGCCGACCAATAACGGCGGGTTTCCCCCTCCCCGGCCTGCATGGCGGGGTTAAAAGAGAAAGCGGCTTGGCCGCTTTTCTCTTTTAACCCCGATTTGAACGGGGCGCCCTTTCCGCCGCCCGTTTGCCCGGCGGGGCTTTTTTACC
>CAJPTP010000084.1 GCA_905373555.1 uncultured Francisella sp.
TTCCCGGCCTCGGCCCCGGCCGAGCCCTACGAGCGCTCCCCCACCTCCGCCCCCGCCGCGGCAAGCACCGCCGGGGCGGCGGCGCGCGCCCGAGAGATTTTGAGCGGATCGGGCGCCCCCAAGCCTCGCAAACCCGCCGGGCTGGCTTCGCGCTCCACCCCGTTGACCTTCGGCGACGAGGGCCGGAAAAAAGCCGAGGATGAGCCGCTGTACACCAACGCGACCGACGACATGAGCGACGTGCCCGAAGTCAGCGTGATCTCGGAGCGCGCGCGCGAACAACCCAACAACTCAGGCTTGGCGCAGATCCTGCGCGAGGCGATGGCGAAGGATCCCAAGCTGTTGGAGGCGATGGCGTCGAACAGAGCGGCGCAAAAGCGGGCCGAGGGCACGTTCGGCCTGCACTACCCGACCTTCCAGCTGTTCAACAACACGCTGATCGCGCAGCACCATGCGGACGAGAAAAAGGAGCAGGAGCGGCGCTTCGACCCCGGGGTGCAGATGCGCTTCAACCTGTACTCCTTCGGCTCGATCCAAAACCAGTATCTGCGCGACAAGGAAAAAGAGCGCTTCACCTATTACAAGTACTACGAGACGCGCGAGGAGGTGGGCTTTGAGATCGCCAACCTGTACTTGGCGGCCCTCAACGCGCGCGAAAGCATCGAAGTCAACTTGGAAAACCTCAAGCGCCACGACAAGATCATGAGCGACATGGAGGTCATCGTCAAAAACGACCCCGGCCGCAAGTCGGAATACACCCAAGCCAAGGCGCGCGAAGTCCAAGTCAAGCAAAACCTGGTCAACAACCAAACCACTCTCGCGACGAACCTCTCGCGGCTGTCGACCCTGATCGGGCGCGTCGTGACCGAACAGGAGCTGACCGACCCGTTCGCGGAGGAATACGGCTCCAACCGGCTCAATCTGTACACGCTCAAAAAACTGGAGTCGCACCCGTCGTACTTGGCCCAGGCGGCCGAATTGGCGAGCCTGCGCAAGGACGTCGAGGTCAATCGGGGCAAGACGCTGCCCAGCATCAACCTCGAAGGCGCCGCCACGCGCGACGACCAAGCGATGTACCTCAACCTCAACTGGGACGCCTTCAACCGCCCCAACAGCTCTTCCGTGGCGGAAAGCGCCGAAAACGTCACGGCTGCGGAAAACAGGCTGACCCAAGTCAAGCGCGACGTGCTGCAGCGCTCGAGCTTGGCCAAGGTGCAGCTGCAGCAAAGCATCGAGCGCATGAACGTGAGCAACGAGCAAATCGAGGCCAACAAGGGCGTGGTCAACTCCTATGAGCTGCAATACAAAATCGCCCGCAAAAGCCTGATCGACCTGCTCAACGCCTACAACGAGCTTTCCTCGGTCGAAATGGGCTTGGTGGCGTCCAAAAACGACTTCAGGACGGCCTACATCTCCTACCTGCGCTCTCAGGCCACCATCTCCAAATGGGCCAACGTGCCCGTCACCCAATTCGACAAGGACTACATCGCGGCGGCGCGGTGACGCCGAAACGCCGAGCGCTCGCCGCCGGGCCGAGGCGCGGCCATCACCCCTTGCCCCGGCGCCGAGCGCGCTCGCGCCGGACATTGGCAATCAAAACGCTGCGCTAAGATCGGGCCGCAAGAAATCCGGCCCGGCGCTTTGAGCGCCGCGCGCCGCATGGCAAACCCGACGGCTCGCCGCCACAACACATCATGCCGACGCCTTGGCGGCGGCAGGCGCCCCGCGGCTTTGGCCGCGACGCGACGCCGACGGCCACGAAGCTTATGCAATCCATCATCGACCACCTGTCGCTGCTCACGCAGCTCTTGGAAAACCCCATCGCGCCCGAGGCGATCGCCTCGCAGGTGCGCCGCGGCCGCACCTCGACCGAAGTCGACTTTTCCTCCGCCATCGAGGTGCTGCGCAGCCACGGCTTCGAAAACAACCTGCAAAACCGCTCCTTGGCCTCCATCCCGATGCTCGCCGTGCCCTGCCTTCTGTTCTTGCGCAACGAAGAGGCGGCGGTGTGCACCCGCATCGACAAGCGCGAGGGAAAACGGGTCTACACGCTAAGGCAAACCGACGGGTTGGAGCACGAGCTGCCCGAGGAAGAGCTCGCGAAGGTTTATCTGGGTTTCGTGTGGTTCGTCAAGCGCCGGCCGCAAAAGGACATGCGCTCGGAGCTGCCCGAATACCACATGCCCAAGTCGTGGTTTTGGAAGGTCATCTGGCGCTACCGCCGCTACTACTACCAAGTGATCGGCGCGACGTTCCTGATCAACTTCCTGGCCTTGGTCAGCTCGTTTTACGTCATGAACGTGTACGACCGCGTGATCCCCAACAAGTCCTACGAGACCTTGGCGGCCCTGTCCATCGGCGTGGTGCTGGCCATCGGCTTCGAGTTCATGGCCAAGATGATCCGCGCCCACTTGCTCGACATCGCGGGCAAAAAGGCCGACTTGGTGATCTCCGGCGCCCTGTTTCGCCGCGTCATGGCGTTGGACTTGGCGGCCCGGCCCGCGTCGTCGGGCTCTTACGCGAACAACCTGCGCGATTTTGAGTCCGTGCGCGAATTCATGACGTCGGCCAGCTTGCTGACCTTGGTGGATTTGCCTTTCGCCATCATGTTCGTCTCGGTCATCGGCATCGTGGGCGGCAAGCTCGCCTTCGTGCCGATGGTGATCATCCCCACCGTCATCATGGTGGGCGTGACGGTGCAGCCCAAGCTGGCGTTCTTCATCAAGCAAAGCATGAAGGAGGGGTCGCAGCGCCAAGGCCTGGCGGTCGAGGCGATCGAGGGCGTCGAAACGCTCAAGACCAACAACGCGCAGATGTGGGCGCAGCAAAAGTGGGACAACTACACGGCCATGACCGCCATGGTGCAGATCAAGGTCAAGGATTTGTCCAACCTCATCATCAACTTCTCGGTGATGTGCCAGCAACTCAACACCGTCTTCCTGGTCTTGGTGGGCACTTTCCTGATCCACGCCAAAAACCCGTCCGACCGCATCACCATGGGCGCCTTGATCGCGTCGGTGATCCTTTCCGGCCGCGCCTTGGCGCCGCTGTCGCAAATCGCGGGCTTGGCGACGCGCTTTCAGCAGGCGCGCGTGGCCTTGCAGGGCGTGAACTCGATTTTGCAAAGAAAGATCGAGCGCGACTACGACCAAAACTACATCACCTTGGAAAAGGTCGCGGGGCAGCTGGCGACGCGCAACATGAGCTTCCAGTACCACCCCAAGATGCCCGCGATCATCAACCAGATGGATTTGGTGATCCGCCCGCAGGAAAAGGTGGCGATCATCGGTTCGATCGGATCGGGCAAAAGCACGCTGCTCAAGCTTTTGGCCGGCCTGTACCAAACCAACTTCGGCAACATCACGCTGGACAACGTCGACATTCGCCAAATCGACCCCAATCACCTGCGCGACCGCATCGCCCTGTTGGAGCAAAACCCGAGGCTGTTTTTGGGCACCTTGCGCGACAACCTCGACATCGCCCGCCGGGCGGGCTTCACCCAAGACAACGAGCTGCTCAACGTGATTCACGCCTTGGGATTGGACAAGCTCGTGCAGCACAGCCAGCGCGGCTTGGACATGCCCTTGGGCGAAAACGGCATGGGCTTGTCGGGCGGCCAAAAGCAGATGATCGCGATCGCGCGGCTCATGCTGCGCCAGCCTCAGGTGGTGCTGCTTGACGAGCCCACCACGGGTCTGGACTCCACCCATGAAATCCGGGCGCTGCAAGTTTTGGCCGAATGGACGCGCCACAAGACGTTGGTGGTGGTGACCCACAGGCCGCAAGTGCTTCAGATCTGCAACCGCATCATCGTCATGGAGCAAGGCGCGATCGTCATGGACGGCCCGCGCGACGCCGTGATCCAGCGGCTCAACAACGCCAACGCCGAAGAACAACCCGCCCCGCAGCGCATCGAGCAGCGCTAAAGGCGCCAAGGGCGCCAAAAGCGCCAAAAGCGCCAAAAGCGCCAAGCGCGCCCAACCGGGCGCCGGGCCGATCGGGCGCAGGCGCGCCTTGGCCCAACGCGCGACGCTCGGCGCCGCAAAGCGCCGAGCGCCCCTGCGCGCCCCCGACGCCGGAGAGCGCCTTATAATCCCCAATGCGTCAAGTTGTTGGCGGAATCGCCGAGCGCGGCGCCCTTGGGCTCGGCGCGGAGCAAGGAACGGAAGTGGCCAAGAAGCCGAAAAAATATTACGACGAGAAATACGAGATCGTCAGCAAGGAAGACTTGGTTCTCATCAATGACCTCCATGCCGCCTTGCAGGTGGAAAAGCAGACGGGCATGTCTTTGGCCATCGCTTTTCTGGGCCTATTTTTGACCGTGATCACGGTGTGGTCGTACTTCGCCAAAGTCGAGCAGGTCGCCCGCGGCCAAGGCTCCATCATCAACAGCAGCCACGAGCAGCTGATCCAAAGCTTGGAGCCCGGCATCATCTCAAAGATGATGGTCGAGGAGGGGCAAGTCGTGCAAAAAGGCCAAGTTCTGGTGAAGCTGGACTCCACCCGCTTGGCCGCGATGTTCCGCGAAAGCGAGGAGAAGGTCAAAAACCTGGAGGCCATGCGGGCTCGGCTGTATGCCGAAGCCAACAACACGCCGCTGGAGTTTCCCGACGACATCTCCGACGAGCTTCGAATGCGCGAGACCAAAGCCTACAACGCGCATATGAAACAGGTGCATGACGCCGTCTCGACGCTCAGCGCCTCCAAGGCGCTGATCGACCGGGAAATCGCGATCACGGCGCCGATGGTCAAGCAAGGCGTCGTGTCGGAGGTCGAGGTGCTGCGCATGCGCCGCCAATCCTCCGATCTGTCGATGCAAATCGAGGAACGGCGCAACAGCTTCGCGACCAAAGCCAACGACGAGCTGATCCGCACCGATTCGGAGCTGGCGCAGGCCCGCGAGAACATGGCCACCCGGGCCGACCCGCTGGAGCGCACGGAGCTTAGGGCGCCCGTGCGCGGGGTCGTGAAAAACGTGCGCATCACCACCCAAGGGGGCGTCGTCGCGGCGGGGCAGGACATTTTGGAAATCGTGCCCTTGGACGACAAGCTCAAGGTCGAGGCTTACATCAACCCACGCGACATCGCCTTCGTCCACCCCGGCCAAGAGGCGCTGGTGCGCGTGAGCTCTTACGACTACTCCATTTACGGCGGATTGAAGGGCAAGGTCACGTTCCTTTCGCCCAGCACCTTGCGCGACAACAAGCGCGCGGGCGAGCTGAAGCTCAACCCCAACGAGTCTTTCTACCGCGTGGTGATCGAGACGGAGGGCATCTTGACCGACAAAAACGGCAAGGCGCTGCCCATTTCCCCCGGCATGCCCGTGCAGGTGGACATCAAGACGGGCGAAAAGACGATCTTCCAATACGTCATCAAGCCCATCACCCGCTTCAAGCTGGCATTCCAGGAACGCTAAACTTGGCCGATCAAAACGGGCGCAATCCCCCAAGCCAAGCTCCCAAGCAAAAAATGCCCCCGCGATTGGCGCTGCGCCGGCTCGGGGGCTTTTTTTTCCTTTTTTTCCTTTGGGAAAGTATGCGAGAAGTGTTGATGCCTTCTCCTGTCGGAGTTGTTTGCGT
>CAJPTP010000085.1 GCA_905373555.1 uncultured Francisella sp.
CGGCTCGTGCATCAGCTTGTTGGTCAACTGCACGGACAGGCGCTCCAACGCTTCCTCGGCCGGCACGCCCTTGGCCAGAAGCTTTTTGGCGCGGGCCAGAACGAGTTCGCGCCCCTCATCCGCTTGGGCCCTCAAGCTCACGATTAAGGGCACGGTCGCACGCGCGTTTTGCCAGTCCAAATATTCGCGCAGGCTTTGCTCGACCAGCTTCTCTGCGTCCCGGGCCGCCGCTTTGCGCGACTCCATGCCCTCTTGCACAATCTCTCCGATGTCGTCGACCGTGTACAGATAAACGTCCCGTAGATCCGCGACCTGCGGCTCGATGTCGCGCGGCACCGCCAAATCCAACAAAAACATCGGTCGATTGCGTCGTTTTTTCAGGGCGGTTTCGATCATGCCTTTGCCCACCAAAGGCAATTGGCTGGCCGTGGAGGACACAACGACGTCGTGATCGGCGATGACGTCGGCCAGATCCGCGAGCCGAACGGGCGAAGCGCCCCGCCCCAAAGACGAGCACAGCTCGCCCGCGCGCTCCAAGGTCCGGTTCGCGACCGTGATTCGCCTCGGACCTTTCGCCGCGAAATACACGGCCACCAGCTCGATCATCTCCCCCGCGCCGACGAACAACACATTCAAACTCGATATGTCCGGAAATATTCGCTCGGCCATTTTGACCGAGGCCGCAGCCATGGATACGGAATGATTGCCCACCGACGTGTTGGATCGCACCTGCTTGGCCACGGCGAACGTGCGCTGGGTGAGCATGTTGAGCTCCGCCCCCATCGTTTTCGCATCGCGCGCGGCGCGAACGGCGTCCTTCAGCTGACCCAAAATCTGCGGCTCGCCCAACACCATCGAATCCAACCCGCAGGACACCCGAAACATGTGGCGCACGGCGTCGGCGCCGGCTTTTTCGTACAAATAGGGCTCGATCTCGCGCTCGGCCATGCCCTTGCTTTGGGACAGCCAACGCGACAGAGTCTCGGGAGAATCGCAACGGGCGTAAATCTCCGTGCGGTTGCACGTCGACAAAATCATCGCCTCGGCCACCCCGGCCGCGCTTTTCAAACCGACCAAGGCATCGCCCAGCGACGCTTGGGGAAATGCCAAGCTCTCGCGGGCCGACACGGGCGCGGTTTGGTGGTTCAAGCCTATCAAATTCAATTGCATGTCTGGCGCTGAGAGATCAATCCGGCGCCCGGACGCATCGCATCGGCGATCGCCCCGGCGCAAAGAGCCCGAACCGCTTTCGGATCGAGCATGAGAAAAACTTGATGCGAGCGCGCCCGACCCGGCGCGCCCCAAACGCCGCCCGAAGACTGCGTCCCAAGGCGGGTTTGCCGTTGCCGGGCATTATATATCCGCTTCAAATCGGCCGAGGGTTTGGCAATTCAAGAAGGCCGGCTCAGCCGAGAATCGGGGGCAAGAAAAACCGCCCATGACGGGCGGCGTTGACAATTGGGTGGGCCGGGAAACCAAGCCGAACCTGACGCGCAAGAAGAACCTGGAGTCGGTCACCAACAATCGGCGCTGGTGTCGGGCTTCCCCGCTCCGCTGGAAAGCTTCATGTTGACGGAGTTGACCGACATTTCGGCGCACAGCGGATCTTTTTTGACCTGAGTATCTTTGGCGGTTGCGGTGATCTTGTAGCTGTTTCTTTCCACCTCGACCGCAATCGAGTAATACTCGGTGGGCAAATCGCTCGGTGAAATCAAACCCTTGCTGACAATCTCATCGTCCGTCGCCTTGTTGACCGTGCATGCGCTGTCGCCGCTCAACTGGCCGCCCAAAGCCACGCAAAAATCGTGGTTGACGGAATGCGATTTTTCCAACCCCATCTTGATGTCGAGCATGGCCGACTGGGCGGTGCTGCGGTGGCCTTTGGCCAAATAGCGCGAATAATTCGGGATGGCGATGGCCGCCAACACGCCGATAATGGCCAAAGTCACCATCAATTCGAGCAAATTGAATCCCTTTTGCCGATTTTGCCGCGAAGGCAATGTTCTGTATTGGCTGATCATTTTGTCTGCCCTTTCGGTTTGGCGCGGACGGGGCGCAGAACCGTTCGGCTCCGCAGAGCCGCCCATCGCGCCTCCCCTTCATTCCGGCGGCTTCCGGCTCCAATCCGGATGCATGGTTTCCAAGCCCGCCGCCTCGACGGCGAGTATTCTTCAGCGCAGGGTGATAAGGGCGAAAAACGAGCCTTCGCCCTCAAGCGCTTACAGGCTCACCACCTCCTGAACCATGGCATGAACCTGCTCGCCTTTTGTTGTTTGCCCTTTGCCAAACCCCATGGCGGTGATGCGGAATAAAGTCGTGCCTCTCAAGCTGGGTTGGCCTTCTTTCAGTGTCCAGACGCCTTGTTCGATCGCCAACGCCCCGTCCACACCCTGAACCAGGCCGTTCGCTTCATCCTCCTCCGCTTTCGTGGCGGGGCGCTCCGTCCCGGCCTCGCCCGGAGGGATCATCTCGATATAGTAAAGAGGTTTGGGAATGCCCAAGCCGTCATCCCAAGGCGCGCCCGTGAAATCCCCGTACTGCGCCGTTTTGTAAGGGGCGCCGTCGCATTGGGCGGCGCTGCCCAAATTCGGTTTCACGGCTCCCCAATTCATGAAGTACCAAATTTCTTTTCCGGAGTCTTTGCTGCACTTGAGCAACTTGGAGTAGGCCGTGTTTTTGAAATTGTAGGACACGCCCGTGTTTGGGTTGCTTTCGCGCCCGTTCTTGCCGGGCTCCCCGTCATCGGCGATGTAAAATCCGTTGTCCTCCAACTCCAACACTTTGCTCTCATTGGGCGCGGCGGTTGGCGGGAAAGCTGTGTTTTTGGCCATGGTCATCAGCTCATAGTGATTGGGGCGGGGAATGGCGCCCGTGTTCCAAACGCCCGTGTCGTCCCAATGCGGCATCTTTTGCAAAGCTTGCGACCACAGCAAGGTGTTCGGCCCCCCGACGCGCAGATCGAACGAGCACGACTTGAAAGGCTTGTTGCCGTAGTAATCCAGCGCGCCCTTGTCGCCGCCCGTGGCATTTTGGGGGGGAGGATCCATGGGGGTCGGCGGAAAATGCTTCGGCCAAGCGAACAAGTTGTTCCAAAGGCTTTCGCAATCGTAAGGGCGGGTGTACTGCGGGTTGACCTTCTTCAAGGTGACGCCGTATGCATTCTTGATCTGCGCAAGCTTGGGCATGCCGTTTAAGTCGTAGATGTTTTTTCCATCCCACGTCAGGCCCATGATGTTCAGCTCGGCGTCGCGCAAAGCCATCTCCGCATACTGCAAAGCGAGATCCTGATCGCTTTTCGCGCCCGCCTCGCGACTGCCCGCCACGCCGGTCGTCAACAGATAAGCCATCACCATGCCAAGGATGATCAAGAACATGAACACCATCAGCAACACGTAACCGCGCTGGCTTTGCGCGGGGCGCCTCTGAAACCACGCGGCGCTGGGGCGCCGACTCGCCAATTTAGCCTTCATGATTCATTTCCTCCGCCCGGGGCCTCAAAAACAACTCAAAGCGACGCCTCGCCTTCCGAGCATTTAAACCCGCTCGGCCCAAGCGCGCCCGCGAGCGCATCTGATCACATTTCCAAAACGCGCCGCAAGGCCATCGCCCGGCGGCGGCAGCCATCCGCCGCCGACGCCCGCGCCGCTCAAACAAAACCTCTCGCCGCCCCAAAAGGCCAACGCGGCTTGCGCGCGGCGCGGCGCCTTCGACAACTCCATCATTCGCCCACCAAAGAGGCGGGTGTGGCATAAACCAAATTGGGAAGCGTGAACGTCCGCACAAATCTTCTGTAGTATTTTTGATCGCCGTTTTGTCTCGGTTTAGTCTGGTACAGACGCGTGTTTTGATCGATCCGGCAGGTGGGCAGCGTCGGCTGTCCCTTGACCAAATCGACGTCGCGGCTGTTGTCTGCGCCAAAGTCGGCAACCACCATGCACACCTCGACGGCCGTCACAAAATTCCAGCGATCCATCTGCCCGCCCATGGTGGTTGGGATTTTCGCAACGTCGGAAATGTGTTCCCTCTCTTTGGCGTAAGTGTAGGTCACGGCTTTGCTGGGATCGTTCGGATCTTTGGGATCGTAGGTGACGCTCGTGGCGCCCGCATCCAGCATGCCCTTCAGCGCGGCGCTCAAACTTGACCGCTCAACGACGTCGGCCGTCAAATAAGACGTGGCTCTGTTGCCGCTGGGCGCGACCACGTTTTTCTCGAACCTATAGGCCGCCGAACCCGGAACCCTCCAATCATCAACGCGCTTGAAGGAAGGAACGGTCATTTGGTAGCGCAAGGAGAAATCGTCGACGTTGGGGGAAATCAGGCTCCATTTCCCGTCGCCGTAGGAACCGCGGCACTCAACGCCTCTGCCCGGAACGAATCGATATTGATTGACCAAAAAATTTTCGCCATCGGGAGCTTGATTGCCTTGGCAGTCATAACCCGCGCCCGTGAACTGGTTGATCTTGCTCGGCAAGCTTCCGGGAGCCGAACTCGGCCTTTGCGCTTGGCCGGATTTGACTTGGTAGGCCACCTGCAGCGACGAGCCCTGTCCGGACGAGCACGACTGAGCTTGGACGCCGCTAAGCATTTCTTTCGGGCCGACGGCGAAATCGCCTTGTTCGCACCCCATGATCGGCAGCATCGTGTCAATCGCCCCAGGAGCCCCCGCTCCGCCGACGCCTTTGTTGACTCTGCGCACAATCTGCATCGGCGAAAGAACCCGGCCTCTGTATGTCCCGGGAAAATCGGCCTTCATGGCGTTGGCGTCGGCGTAGCCGTAGCGCAGAAACTCGCCCGGGGCGAACGTGAACGCGCCGGCGCCCGTATTGCCCGAAGGCGAACCGCCCGGGTTTCCTCCCGGGGTTCCGCCCGGAGTTCCGCCCGGGGAGCCGCCCGAGGAACCGCCCGCGACGTCGGGAACGTTATCTCCCATCAAGTAATAGGGATTGCGCGAAACCGCGACATCCATCAGGGTTTTGGTGGCGCTGGAGTCGTTCAGCAAAAGAGCCGAGACGCGAAGCTCATCGTTTTGGCACACAGAATCGTTGCCCGCGGCGCAACCGATCAGATCGACATAGCCCGCGTTGCCGAACTCATCCGCCAAAACCGTCATGGCGTCGTTGCCTTGAACGTCGACGCTGCTCATTTCTTTGATGCGCGAGCTCGCCCGCGTGGCCGTGATAAACATCATCGACACGCCCAACAGCAAGATCAAGCCCAACGACATCGCCACCATCATCTCGACCAAAGTGAAACCGCGCTCTTGGCCGACTCGACGCAGGTTATTCATCACCATCTCCCATCCCCGCAGCGCAAAGCGCGCGAAGACCCAATCAAAGCTGCACGGTCGTGACCAAACACGTCATGCCCGAGAACGAGCTCCTGTCGAGCAACTCTCTGTTTTTGCCCGTCCTGAAGTCCCCGCATTTCGGGTCATAGTTCTTGTTGTTGCGACTGGCGCGATCCCCCCATGCGACCAGGATCTTGTAACTTTGGGTCACCATCGTGCCTTTTTGATAATTCGTGTTCGCGTTCTGGTCGACCATCCACTTGCGCTGCGCGTCGCTGGCGTTGCGCACAAT
>CAJPTP010000086.1 GCA_905373555.1 uncultured Francisella sp.
GAATTCAAGCAAGAATGCGATCAAGCGATCGGATCGATCGCCGGCATGCCCAAGGCGGCGAAAAACCGATCAAACCGCAAAATCGACATTGAAGAAAACCTCAAGGGCGGCCATTTTAGCAAAAGGCCCGGCGCGACGACCCAACCCATCCGGCCTCAAACCGCGCCAAAGGCCGGGCTTTGGCGGCCGATGGGCGCGGCGACAAAAGATCGGTTGGCCGTTCCAAGCCGTTGGGCGCCCCGCCCGGGCCCAAACCGGATTCGGCCGATTGGCGCCGCCGCATGCCAAAACCCGGCGAACCTTTCACAAACTCAATGCAGATCAAGCTTTTTCCCGAAAAAACGCCAAACCGGCCGCGCCAATCATGCTAAAATTTGGCCGCGCGGCGGTGACGCCGCGTTCCCTTGCGCCGAGCTTCCGGCCGGCGCGTCAATGGCAAAACGGCGCTTGTCGCCAAATCGCCGACCGAGGCGCCGGGCCTTGACCCTCGCGCCGATTGCAACATTCGACACCGAGCCGCCGCTGCGCGGCTTGCGCTCTTGCCCGCCTCGGCTCCGCCCGAGCTCGGGCCGTTGCCCTATTTTCCCCGCGCCCCGCGCGCCCAACCCATAGGCTCGCCCATGAATCCTCTTCTCGCATTGCCGCTTGGCGCGGCGATTGCGGCGCTGCCGTCGACGGCCTTGGCCGCGACCCTTGAGCCCGACCCCGCCAACTTCAGCTTGGCTTGGGGTTTTCCCTTCGCCTTGATTTTGCTGTCCATCGCCTTGGGGCCGGTGCTGACCCCGTCTCTTTGGCAAAAGCACTACGGCAAGATCGTGGCGCTGTGGTCGCTGATTTTCCTTATCCCCTACGCCGCGACCTTTTCGGTCGGGGCGGCGGGCGAGCTGCTGGCCGAGGCGATGCTGTCGGAGTATATCCCCTTCATTTTGCTGCTGCTCACGCTGTTCACGGTCTCAGGCGGCATCTTGATCGTGGGGGATTTGCGCGGAACGCCAAAAACCAACACGCGGCTGCTTTTCATCGGCACCATGCTCGCGTCGCTGATGGGCACGACGGGCGCGGCGATGCTGATGATCCGCCCGGCCCTGCGCGCCTTGGAGCACCGCACGCACAAAATGCACGTGGTGATTTTCTTCATCTTTTTGGTCGCCAACATCGGCGGCAGCCTCACGCCCTTGGGCGACCCGCCGCTGTTTCTGGGCTTTTTGAAGGGCGTGACGTTCAGCTGGACTTTCCTGCACATGCTGCTGCCGTTCATCGTCTCGGTGGCTTTCCTGCTGACCGTTTTCTTCTTGTTGGACAGCCATCTGTACAAAAAATCGGGCGATAGCGCCAAGACGCTGCCCAAAGCCAAGACCAAAATCAAGGTGTTCGGCAAGCTCAACGTCGCGCTGCTGCTGTGCGTGGTCTGCACCGTGGTGCTTTCGGGCGTGTGGAAGCCCGGGGTTTCCTTCCGCCTGTGGGGCGTGGATGTGGAGCTGCAAAATCTGCTGCGCGACGCGATTTTCGTCGGCATCACCGCCATTTCCTTGGCCTTCACCCCCAAGCCCGTGCGCATGGGCAATGAGTTCGACTTCGAGCCCATTGTCGAGGTCGCGAAGCTGTTCGTGGGCATCTTCATCACCATCACCCCCGTGATCGGGATTTTGCGCGCGGGCGAGGCGGGCCACTTGGGCTTTTTGGTGAGCATGACCCACAACGCCGCGGGCGAGCCCATCGACGCCATGTATTTTTGGATGACGGGCGCCTTGTCGTCGTTCTTGGACAACGCCCCGACTTACCTGATTTTCTTCAACATGGCCTCGGGCGACCCGGAGTTTTTGATGCACTCGCTGCCGGAAACCTTGCAGGCGATTTCGATGGGCGCGGTGTTCATGGGCGCGATGACCTACATCGGCAACGCCCCCAATCTGATGGTGCGCGCCATCGCCAACCAACGCGAGATCGAAATGCCGTCGTTTTTCGGCTTCATGGGCTGGTCGCTGCTGTTTTTGGGATCGCTGTTTATCCTGCTCACGCTGATTTTCTTCGCGTTTTAGGCCCGGCGGCCAGGCCCCGGCGAAGCCGACGTCTCAAGGCAACGGCCAAAGCGAAACGGCCGAGCAGGCGCATGAAACAAACAAAAGCGGCGACGGAAAACCCGTCGCCGCTTTTGTTTTGCCCTTTGGCCCCGCGCCCTTGACGCGCGGCCCCTGCGGCCCAAATCCGCCGAGGCGCGCGGCGCAGACTGTTCTATCGCCCGGGAAGCGCGGCGCTTGGCCCCATTGATTCGGGCAGTGCGCCCAAGGGCGCATCCGCCTTGCCGCCCCAAACCTCCTCGGGGCTAAAAAATCGATATTGTCCGGATGGCAAATCCCCCAAGGCCAGTTTTCCCACCGCGACGCGCCTTAGGCCCTCCAACCGGTTGGAGCAGGCGCCGACCATGCGCCGGATCTGATGGTATTTGCCTTCGCCCAAGACGACCTCGACTTCCCTTTCGCCCAGGGCCTTGACCGACAGGGCTTGGACGGTCGCCCCGTCGCGCAGGGCGATGGGCGACGCCAAGGCGCGCAAAAAATCTTCGGTCGCGGGATGGCGCAGCGTCGCGACGTAGGTTTTGGGGGCCTTGGAGCGCGGCGACGTGAGCCGGTGGTTGAATCGGCCGTCGTTGGTGACGATCAGCAGCCCCTCGGCCGACTCGTCGAGCCGGCCCGCGATTTGAGCGCCCAAGCGCAGCGGCTCGGGCAGCAGCGCCAAAACCGAGGGGCGGGCGCCGCTTTGGTTGGACGATTCGTAGCCGCGGGGCTTGTTGAGCGCGACGTAGAAATAAGGATAGGGAATCGGCTCCAAGCGCGCGCCGTTCAAGAAAAACGGCGCCCGGGCCGCCGCCTCGCGCCCGACGTCCGCCCCGGGATCGGCCAAAACGACGGGCTCGCCCTCGCCGCAGGCGACGGCGCGGGCCGCGAACGCCCGCAAAGCCTCTTTGCGGCTTAAGCCCGACAAATGGCGAAGGTAATCCAAGGCTTTGATCATGGCTTCATTCCCCCAAGCGGGCAATCGCGCCCAATGGCCCCGCTCAATCGCGTTATACTATCGCGAGTTTTGAAGGCTTGGGCGGCGCCCGCCGCCCAAGCTTGCGCGGCCGCTTCACCGCGCCCTTGGGGCGCGGCGAACGGCCGCTTTTCATGGGGCCCGGGCCGGCGGCCCGGAGCTGAAAAGGCATCGCCATCGAACCGACTCCGCAACTGATCGAGTTTGACGAGCCTTTCCCCTTGGCGGGGGGAAAGACGCTGCCGCGCTTCGGCCTGATGGTCGAAACCTACGGCAAACTCGACGCAAACAAATCCAACGCCGTTCTGATTTGCCATGCGCTTTCGGGCCACCACCACGTTTCCGGCCGCTACGGCGACGACCCCAAGACCGAAGGCTGGTGGTCGACCATGGTCGGCCCGGGCAAACCCATCGACACGGACAAATTTTTCGTGGTGGGCCTGAACAACCTCGGCGGCTGCCGGGGCTCAACGGGCCCCAACACGATCAACCCCGAAACGGGCAAGCTGTACGGCGCCGATTTTCCCATCGTGACGGTCGAGGATTGGGTCAACTCCCAAAAACTGCTGGCCGACCGGCTGGGAATCGACCAATGGCTCGCGGTGGTGGGCGGCAGTTTGGGCGGGATGCAAACCCTGCAGTGGGCGCTGTCTTACCCCAAGCGCCTCAAGCGCGCCGTCGCGATCGCCGCGGCGGCGAACCTCACCGCCCAAAACATCGCCTTCAACGACGTCGCCCGGCAAGCCATTTTGGACGACCCGAATTTCCGGGGCGGCGACTACGCCAACCAAGGGACAATCCCGGCCAACGGCCTGAAGATCGCCCGCATGATGGGCCACATCACCTATTTGGCCAAAGACGGGCTGTCGCAGAAGTTCGGCCGCGAGCGCAAAAACCCCGAAAACGCCTACGACTACGGCGTGGAGTTTCAGGTCGAGTCCTATCTGCGCCACCAAGGCGCCAAGTTTTCCAAGACCTTCGACGCCAACACCTACTTGCTGATGACAAAGGCGCTGGACTACTTCGACCCCGCCGCGCAGTACGGCGGCAATTTGGCCAAAGCCTTCGAGCGCGCCGAAGCCGACTTTTTGATCATCAGCTTCACCTCGGACTGGCGCTTCCCGCCCGAAAAATCCCAAGAAATCGTCCAAGCCTTGATGCGCTGCCGCAAAAACGTGGTCTATGCCAACGTGCCCTCGCGCTTTGGGCATGACGCCTTCTTGCTCGAAGACCGGCAGTACCTGGATTTGATGCGCGCCTACATGAGCCGCGCCTACGAGCATCGCGACGACAAGGACGCCGAAGAGGGCATGGGCGGATCCGCCCGCGCCGAGGCGCAAGCGGGAACGGGAACGGGAACGGGAGAGGAAAAGGAAGCGGAAACGGAAACGGGAACGAAGCACGGCGCCGCGGAAACAGCTCGGCGCTCCGGCCCAAGACCCGGCCGCTTTTCGATGCGAAACCTCCGGCCCGGCTTTGGGGACAAAACGCCGCCCGAGCCTCGGGCGGGGAGCGACGCCCGATCGCCGGGCGAGGCGCCCTGCGGTTGGGGGGAATTTGAGCCCCAAGCCGAGCCCGGCGCAGCGCGCCGGCCCCAAGGCTACGGCGCGGCGGCGGTCATGGGCGGCCCCGCGACAGGGGCAGACGCGACAGACGCTCCGGGCAAAGACGAAAGCGAAGGCGAAGCCGAGGACAAAAACAAGAACGAAGACCGGAGAGAAACGGCGGCCCGGGCGCCGTCGAACCGACCCCAAACCGAGGCGGCGGCGGAAACGAAATCGGAAAAGGAAACGGAAGCGGCCGGGGCAACCCCAAGCGCCGGCGCAGGCCAAGGCGAGAAAAAAGAAGCGGCGGACGGCGCCGATTCCGGCGCCGCGCCCGAATCCGGCAAGGAGGCCCAATGAGCGACGACTCTTTGCGCAACGACCTGCAGTACATCTACAACCGCATCGGCCCGGGCTGCCGGGTCTTGGATTTGGGCTGCGGCGACGGCAAACTCATCAAGCGGCTGAAGGAAAAGAAGGGCTGCTTGGTTTACGGGGTGGAGATCGACGCGCGCCAAATCCTCAAGGCCGTGGAAAACGGGGTCAACGTGATCCAGTCCGACGTCGATCGCGGATTGCACGCCTTCGACGACAAGAGCTTCGATTTCGTGGTGCTGTCGCAAACCATCCAAGCGATGAAAAACACCCAAACCATCCTCAAAGACATGATGCGGGTGGCCGACAACGCCTTTGTGAGCTTCCCCAATTTCGGCTATTGGCGCAACCGCGCCCAGTTGGGCTTCGGCGGGCACATGCCCAACTCCGAAAGCATGCCTTACGATTGGTACGACACGCCCAACATTCATTGGTGCACGCTGGTCGACTTCGACAGGCTGTGCGCCAAGTCGGGCATCGCGGTGCGCGAGCGCACGGTGCTCACCAACGGCAAGGTCGTGTCTTTCTTGCCCAATTTGCTGGGCTCGTTGGCCCTGTACTGGATCGGGGACAAGCAAATCGCTTGAGGGCGCTTTTGCCC